>JAQTVL010000007.1:14536-22732 GCA_028706835.1 Phycisphaerae bacterium
GTCTCCTCAATCGCCGCCGGCTCCGCCCTGGCGGCTGGCGCCTCGGCGACCGTCTTGGCTGGGTCCATCGGTCTGTTCGCGGGCATGGCGCCGGCGGCGTCGTCCGCGGCGGGCGCCATGGGTCTGGCGGGCGTGGTAACCGCCGGCGGCGGCGCGTCCGACACGTTCGCGTGCGGCGCCGGGATTTCGAATGCGCCAGGTGCACTAATTCTCCCACGTTCCAGCATCACGGCACGCGAGGCGTCCTTCCCGTCCTTCCACCCCTGTTTGCCCGTATCCAGGGCGCTGCCCAGCAGCGCCGTCTGGAACAGCCGGTTGAACAACTCCAGGTTCGGCGGCACCAGGTCGTACAGGTCCTTCACGTGCCGGGCCGTCGGGGCCCCTTCGTTCGCCAGCCGCTGGGCCAGCAGGATTCGCTCGACCGTGTTGAGCTGCTGGAAGTTCCACGCCTGGCGATACGCGCCCAGGTCGTCGCCGACCAGCAGGTGGTCCATGAACGTCTTGTCTTTCTTGTTCTTGAGGAACGGCTGGATGACCGACTCGAAGAACTCCGGGTCCTTGCGCGACAGGAAGAAGTTCAACTCGTGGCAGGCGAACTCCGAATACTTCGCCCGCTTCTCCTCGGCCTTCATCTTCGGCCAGTCGAGGAGGAACGCGAACTGCGCCAGCGTCGGGTCGCCGCTGAGCGTCGCGTAGAGGCCGTAGGCCCGGGGCAGGCTGTCGTAGATTTCCACCGTCGACGTCGCCGACGTGCGGTCGAGCGAGAACTTGTCGCCGGCTGCCAGCACCGTGATCTGCTTGTGCTCGACGAAGTGCGACTTCGGGTCGAGGCCCTTGGCCAACCGCAGGTCCAGAATCTCCGGCTTGCCTTCCGGCAGACTAATCTCGCGATAGGCCGTGTTGTTCGGGTCGACCGCGACGACGTGAACCTGCTGCCTCCAGCCGAGGTCCTTGCGGGCGATCTTGACGACGCCCTTGTCGTCCGGCTTCAGGTTGGCCAGCACCACCGCGGGCGTGGCCAGGAAGTCGTAGTTGGAGAACCCGGTGGCCTGCGCCTGCGGCTTCGCAGGCGCCGCGCCGCCGTAGGACCCGCCTCTCCGGCCGCCGCTCGCACGCTCAAACTGCGAGTCGGTCGCAAGCTCCTCCTTGCCCGCCTCCGTCTTGCGGATCGCCCACGGCGCCAGCAGCAGCCCCGGTCGGGTCAGCATGTTGCCCGCGAACTTCGTCGCGTACTTGCGGTCCAGGATGTAGCGATACTCGTCGCCGATGTTCCGCCCGGCGACGTACACCGAGTCCAACTCGCCCAGCGTGCGATAGCCCGGCTCCGGCGGGCTGATCTGGCTGAGCTTGTCGAACACGGAATACTCCGGATGGTAGCGTGTGGCGAAGACGTGAACGCGGGCGGCGGCGGTAGCGTTGGTCAGTTTCACCGTGACGCTGTCCTTGTCGGCCTCCAGCGACGCGATCGCCAGCGGCGCGGGGTTGACCACCTCCAGGTCTCGCATCCGGCCGACCACCATGCCGACCTTGGCCTCCCCGCCGGCCAATCGCACGTTGATCGCCGCCCGGTTCTTGATCGTCAGCAGGTAATCGCCGGCTGGCAGGTCGCTGATCACGATCAGCCCGGCCTTGATCGACAGCGCGTCGAACCGGTCAGCCAGGTACGACCCGCCGCGAAGCTCCAGCAGCGACAGCTCGCCCCTGGCCGGCTTGGTTTCCTTGCCGATATACGGCACGGTCACGCTCTTGCCCGCCTGCCCGTGCAGGTTGCCTGGGTAGTCCACGGCGTCGCGGGCCGGCTGCCACGCATGGCTGACGCCGGTGGCTGTGCTCGCGTCGATGCGGACGATGTCCGCCAGTTCGCCCAGCGTCACGCGGCCGTTCTCATCGGTCTGGAGCGCCGCATGAACCGGTTCGATAAAGTCGCGGTGCTTCAGCGACACGTTCACCGGCCTTCGGGCCAGCGTCTCGCCGGTCCGCCCGAGCACGTCGATGTAGTACTTGCCGTCGGCGCGGACGAGGAACAGGTCCTCGATCTTGTCGGTTGTCTCGACACTGTTCAGCGTGAACGTGGCACCTGCCGACACGTCCTGCTTGGCGCCCTTGGACAGATTCTGCACCTTCGCGGTCAGGCTGAAGGTCAGGCTGGCCAGCCGGTCGGGCACCTGGAACTCAAACGTCGTCTGGCCGTCCTCCGCCAGCTTGAAATCGGGCACGTCCTTGCTGCTCGGGATGCCGTCGAACGTGCTGGACGTGATGGTCAGCCGAACGTTCTCCAGCAGCGTCAGCGACACCGGCACGCCGGCGGCCAGCAGCGTCGGGCGGATCAGCACGCTGGCCTTGCGGTCTGCCAGCAGCGATTCGCGATCGACGTAGAACGCCGCCCGGAAGTCGTACCGCTCCGACTGCTGGGCGAACTCATCCAGCCAGGCGAAGCCCTCGCAGGTCAGGACGATCTTGGTTGTTCCGCCGCTCGCTGTCGAGAACGGCACCACGATCTGGCCGTCCTTGTCCGGCGTGAACTCGTGCCCCGCCAGGTACAGCGTCGCCGTCGTCACCGGCTTGTTGGCCTCGTCGAGCACGGTGAACACGTGGCCGGCTGACCCCGTGCGAACGATGTAGTGCAGCCGGCCCTTGCACACCAGCGCCCGGCTGGACATTCCGCCGCCGATGAACTCCACCACGTACACGCCGCGCTTGCTCAGGCGGGGGAACTCGAACCGCTCCAGGTGCCGCCGAAGCGGCGGGTCCTTGTACGTTACCGTCGTCTCGTTGTTGGCCACCAGCCCGTCCAGGCTGATGTCGGTCTGCACCGGGGCGAGTTTGTCGCGGTAGTAGTTGAGTGCGTTGATCTCGTAGACCTTCACGATCAGCGTGGGCACGTTCTTGACGAACACGTCCAGCGACACGGCGTCGTCCGGCGCGAAGTGGGCCTTGTTGGTGAACGCGAAGTCCAGGTCCACGCGGTCGCGCAGCGCCTGGTGGGCCTCCGGCGGCATGAGGGAGTACCACTGGTCCGCGTCGCCGACGCCGTTGACGATCTTCGCCTCCGCCAGCGCGCCCTTGAGGTACTCGCTCTCGATGTAATCCGCGAACTCCTTGCTGTCCTTGGCGTCCTTGAGGAACTGCATCAGGTAGTCGCGTACGAGCGCGTCATCGCCCGGCACGATCGGCAACGCTGTGCTGAACTGCGCCCCGAACGAGAACAGGTGGTCGCGATTCTCCGCCCGCTCCAGCCACTTCGGGTTCACATACACCGCCGACCGCGGCAGCTTCAGGTAGCTGACGAAGCGCGCCTTGTCGTAGGTCCCCTGGCTCCGGTCCAGCACCAGCCGGTTGTGCAGCACGTGGCCCTTCAGTGAATTGTGCACCGGCCCGAGCGTGCTGACGTAATCCCACAGCCGCGCCAGGTAGGCTTCGTGCTCCTTCGGATCCCCCCGCCAGTTGCTCTCCGGCCCCGGCTGGAGCCGCGCCAGGTTGGCGTTCACGAAGTTCGTGTTGTTGACCAGGTCGGGTTGGAGCTTCAGCAGTTCGTCCAGTTGCGACTGGAGCATCCGGCTGTGGATGCCCAGTGCTCCGAACCCGCCGCTGTTCTTGACCTCCAGGTCGTCCGCCACCATCCTGACCAGGTTGGCCACGTCGGGCCGGGTCAGCCGGGCCAGCAGGCTCCGCCGGCGCACGTCGTCGAGCTTCTTCGCGTCGTCAGCCAGCCAGTCGAGCGCCGAGGCCTCGAAGCCCTGCAAGTTCCCGTATTTCCCCATGGCGATCGGCGTGAGCGTGTCGCGGGTGATCGACTTGGGGTCCAGGCCGGTCGGCAGCTTGGCCTCGCCCGGCAGCACTTCCTTCTGGTGCGCGAAGGTCAGGCCGAGCTGGCTGCGGATGTAGTCCAAGGCCCGCTTTGGGTTCTTGTCGTAGGCGAGCAGCGCCTGGCGGTGCTCGATCTCCTCGACGCGGGCGCTCCGCCCATGCCGCTCGATCCACGGCTTGAGCAGCGCGTCGACCTTGTCCAGGTCGCCCGTTGCCTGATAGTGCAGCGAGCGGTAGTAGTAGTCCTCCTCGGTGCCCGGGATGAGCTGCTTGAGCGCCGCCGCCCGGTCCTTGGCCAAGGCGAAGTCCTCGACATAGCCGATTTCCTGTGCGATCGCCGCCGAGGCGAACGCGAGCAGCACGGACGCGATGAGCAGACGAGTCTTCTTCATGGCCGGCTCCTTGAAGGTGGCGGTACAAGGCGCAACCGCGGATAAACAGCAGACCGTTTAGACGCGGGAAAGGCAAGGAAGTTCCGGCTGCTACGCAACCGGCCGACACCCGGGGGCGAGTGTCCCACAACACCCAGCCTCCTTGCGCCCCTCCTCGTTCCACTCGATGTTGCGACAAAGCAACATCCCCGCCGGGGCATGTTCTTTCTGGTCAACAGGTTGCGTCGGCATCACCGTGACGGTAATCGCCAGGCTATGGCGTGGGTCGTTCGCGGGTATCGGCCTCGATGGCTTCACGCTGCGTCTGCGACAACCCATAGAGGACACAGACCCGCCGATTCATGTCTTCGGTCAAATCGCTGATGTCTCTGGTCAACTTGGCCATGGCGTTGACTTGAACTGTGAGGTAGTTGTCCCACTGCTCTCGCTCGGCGGGTTTGAATCTCCGGTCGGCGAACTTCTCCAGTTCCGTGAGGGCGTCCGTCAAGGGGAGTTCGGCGAAGCCCTGCAACTTGCGCGACAAGGTGGGCGGCAGCGGTGAGGTTTCGACGAGTTTAGCCGGGGCGAGGTCCACCACGATCCGCCGGTGGACCTTGCTCGCCGCCGCCAGGCGTTCGCTGTGCAGGTCCGCCAGCCGTCGGGCAATTGCGGCAACAGGTTTCTGCTCCTTCGGCCCGACGTTCGGCACGGGCAGCGGGGCGATGAACTGCTTGTTGGCGGAGCGGTAGTCGCCGCGGAACGGCCGGGCGGTCAGTCGCCATGCGAAATTGCACGCGCGGGAATTCAGGATGCCCAGCAGATAGTACAGGTCCCAACCATCGGCCGGAATGACCCCGCCGACGTCCACGTTGTCCGGGGAGAACTCACCGGCTGGATCCGACGATGCTGTGATGTGCAGCAACAGCCTTGGCACGAGCAACTTCGCCTGGTTCTGCTGAGGGATGTTCTTGGGATAGACGTAGCCATACCACTTCTCGTGGTCCATCTTGCCGTCCTCCCGTCCCCGCAGCAATTCCTGGTTGCTCGTGAGATATCGCCACGCGCGAGCGAACGCGTCGGACATCTCTTTGGGGGTGTAGAGACGGGACTCAGAGGTGAGATACGGAAACAACAGGTAGGTGTCCGTCTGGGGTTTCGCAAACGCAGAAACCGCCTCCCCGGAAACCAGCGGGCGCATGATCTCATCCTCAAGTTCCACTACCCGCTGGCAAGCCCTCGAGAAATACTTTCCTGGCCCCAACTTTTGCAGATGGTAAACATCGTCAGCGCTGGTCACCAATCCCTGGAAGATGGAGGCTGAAGCGGACGCGAGCCGGACGCTCTTGGCATGCATTTGCTCGAGGATCGCGTGCCCGGCGTCGGGGAGCAGCGCCCAGGCGCCGTTGGACAGCCGCGAGTAAGGGACCGACAGCGCCGCATGATTGGTCGGGTCGCCGTCGGGGGCCTCGACGGTTTCGATGGCCATCCGCGGGGCGTGCGAGAAGAACTGCATGGCCGTGTAGGTCGTCGCATCATCGAAGACCTGAAAGCTCTTGAAGTCGACGAACTTCTCCAACGACTTCTTCTCCAGAATCAGGTCCCGCAGGCCTTGGCCGTACGCGTTGAACAGCCAGACATTCGGGGCGATGAACCCCATGCGCCCGGCCGGTTTGAGCAGTTCCAGGCCGCGCTCGATGAACGGCAGGTACATGTCGAAATTGCCGGTCTTGGCGGAGCGGTAGCGGCTGACCAGAAACGTGGCGACCTCGGGGCTGGCCTTGCGGAAGTTCTGGAGCTTGACGTACGGTGGATTGCTGATGATGCAGTCGAATCCGCCCTCGCAAGACACCTGGGCGAAGCGCGATTCCCAGTCCATCGCCCGCGGATCAACCTTGCGATCGTCCACGAGGCTGTTCCCGCACTGGATGTTCTGGGACAGGTCCGCCAATGTCTTGCCCTTCTCGGCGGATCGAAGCCAGAGTGAAAGGCGGGCGATTTCAACGGCCTCCGAGGACAGGTCCACGCCGAAGATGTTCTCGGACAGAATCGTGCGCCTGGCGTCGTCGATCATGCGTCGCTGGTCGCCATTGGCATGCCGGCATAGCGAGTGAATCAGGCCGAGATAGATATCCTCCAAATAGTTGTACGCCTCGACGAGGAACGCGCCACTGCCGCAGGCCATGTCACAGACTCGCAACGCACCCAACGAATCCAACATGGCGTTGTGGCAATCCACCCAGGCGGTGAGGCCGCCGGCTGTCGGTTCTGCGTCGGGGTCCACTTTGTATCGCTGGGCGATTTCCGCGAATCGTTCCTTGATGCACGGCCCGAGCGTGCTCTCGACGATGTACGCGGTGATGTGCGGGGGCGTGTAATAGACCCCCTCGCGTTTGCGCTTGCCGACGGCCCCGGCGTCTGGCTCCGATAAGATGGCCGGGTTGCGCCGGATGGCCTCCAGGTCCGTGATGGACTGCTCGAAGATGTGCCCGAGCACGTCCACGGTGATCTCGGCGTAGAAGTCATACGAACCCAGCGCCCGGAAGAACCCGGTCCAGTAGTCGTCCAACTGAAGTCCGTCGACCGCCGGGTTTTCCGCAAAGAGCCCGCCGTTGAAGCGGGGAATGCCGACCTGCTCGTTGCCCCGATCGATGCTCCTGAACAGGTCGAGGAAGTTGCGCCACCGCGGATTCGTGACCAGCGCGAAGGATTGAAGATTCCAGACCGTGTCGATGAGCTTCAGGGGAAGCAGCCCACGGTTCTGACAGAAAGCAATGAAGATGATGCGGTCCAGAAGCGTCTGGGCCGCGGCAATGGCTTCGTCGATCGACTTGTTGAACGGCGGGTTACGCAGATGGCCGACGAGCGCGAAACGGTTCTGAGCATAGTCCTTGTACAAATCCTTGCCGACCTGTTTCTGCCGGTCGCGGCTCTGCTTGAGCAAACCCATCGCGCGAGGCTGGGCGCCGAGGATTTGACGCAGCAGCCCGTCTCGATGGAAGAGCACGAGAAACTCGGCAAAACGCCGGGAGTCCCGCAATTCCTGGAGCGTGAACAGCTCGTAGTTCTGGAGCGTGGAATCGCGGTGATACAGGCGGAAACTGACATAGTTGCAGACGATGCCCCACGGCGTTTCGGGCGAATCGCACAGGTAATCCCAGCACTGCCGGACGGGGGTACGCCCACTGAACCTGTCGCGGTCCACGTTGACGGTCGGGCCCTTCAGTTCGACGACGGCGATCGGCGGTTTGCCGTTGGCGGGACTGAAAGACCCAAGGGCGACGTCAGGAACTTGGCCGGTCGGAAGAGAGTAGTTCTCTTGGATATCCCAGGAATCGAGGTTTTGGGAAAAACGGGTGAAGCCAAGGACCTCTGCGAAAACCTCAGAGATGAACTCACCTCGAATATTCGATTCGGTCATCTTACGCAATTTGCCGCTGGTTTCGAGTTCGGCCCACCGAATGATCTTCCGGTGAGCTTTGGAGTGATCGTCGTCCAGCGGCAAGAACTGGAGAGCGGCATTAGCCAACAAACGCGGGAGCACAATAGGTTGTTTGCGGCGATTGTCGCCATAGCGCGCCTGGTCGGTTTCCGGGAAGAGGGGCGCTGTCGGATGACCTTTTCTAGCCATGGTGGACAGGTTACGCCGGTGGCGGCAACCTGTCAATTCTTCGGGGGCGGACCGGCGGCGAGGCGCCGCTGTCGTTCGACATCGGGCAGGGGTTGCAGGACCCGACGGTCTGGCATCTGCACGATGGGGACTGGTTGCGACTTTCGCCCGATCTGCTGGCCTACGACTCGCACGGGATCGTCCGCTTCACCACGACCGAGTTCAGCGGGTTCGCGGTGACGGCTGTGCCTGAGCCGGGGACGCTGGCGCTTCCGGCAATGGGTGGGCCGGCGATGGTGCGGCGGGGGAGAGGGCGGACTCCGCAAACAGCGAAGAGTCGTGTCGGTGTTCCATCCGCGTGCATCCGCGGTTGATGTACCGGCCGAGGGGTGAAAGCGGGGCCTTCGTCCC
>JAQTVL010000348.1 GCA_028706835.1 Phycisphaerae bacterium
ATGCCGCCAACGCTTGCACCCCCGCCCGCCCCCCGCGGAAAATTCTTGTTCCGCGCCGCGTCGGTGGCGAGAATGCACGCCATGGATGGTGCATCCGTCGGCCTGGGAGAAGTCGACCTGATCCGCCGTTGCCTCCAGGGGGACAACGACGCATTCCATTCGCTCTACCTCGCCCACGCCGGGCGGATCAAGGTCTACTTCAAGCGGAGCGGCTTTTCGCCGGCCGACGCCGACGACCTGGCGCAAGAGGCGTTCACCCGCGCGTTCCGCGCCCTCGGCGGATTCGATGCAGCCCGCGGGCCGTTCGGCGCGTGGCTGTCAGCCATCGCCCGCAACGTCGCCCGGCGGCGGTGGGGCCGGCGGGCCAACCCGGACAACCTCGATCCCGAACTCGCGGAGGAGATGCTCAGCATCGTCGACAACCCGGGCCACAGCATCCAGACGCTCGAAGAGCTCGACGGCCTCGGGCAGTGCCGGGAGTCGCTGCCGGGCGAGTTGGCGGACATCATCCGGTTGCGATACGTGACCGGCCTGACGACCCGCGGCATCGCGGCGGAAACGGGGCTGGCGGAGGCGACGGTGCGATTGCGATTGGCGCATGCGATTGGACTGTTGCAGGAGTGCATGAAGGCGAAGGGACTGCTGGGGTAGTAGAGCCCAGGGACGGCAGTCCCTGGGCTTTGGGGGCGAGTGTGCGCAGACGAACGTGGCGCGGATACAGAGTGTCAGGAGAACGATGACGGAGAAACCGAAAAATCCCGGTTCGTCCGAGGAACGACTCGAACGGCTGCTGCGCGTCTGGGGGGCCGAGCAGGCGGTCAGCGAGGAGGAATCGTCGCTCGGCCGGTCGCCGGCGCCCGTGGCGATGGTCACGCCGCGGCTGCTGCGCTGGTCGCTGCTGGCGGCGGCTGCGAGCGTGGTGTTCTGCACGGCGGGGGCGATCTTCTTCCTGACAACGCCCGCCCGGCAACCGGCCCAGCAGGCGGCCTCACCGGCCCCGGCACTTCCAACGACGCGCCCGGCGGACGCGATGGCCTCGCAACTGGCTGAGGCCAACCGGAAGTTGTCAGCCGACCTGGCGGCGATGCGGCAGGATCATGAGGCGGAAAAGGCAAACGTTGAATTGCGGCTGGTCCAGTTGCAGCGGGAACTGGCGTTCACCGTGGCCTCGCGCAAAGAGGCGATGCAGTTGGCGGTGCAGGCTACCACCCAGGTCGACGAATTGGCCACCCTGACACGCACACTCCAGCAGCGGATCGACGCGCTGACCGTGGCTGAGCGGACCGCAGTCGCGCAACTCGACGCCCGCAAGGTCGTGATCGATCGGCTGGAGGAGAGTCTGCGGGCACAGCGGACGGCGATGATCGCACAGTTCCAGAGCGTTTACCTGCCCGGCGGCGGAACAATGACGGCGCGGCAGCAGGCGATCAAGCGGAATCGGCTGACCGAACGGGCAGCCGACGTTCGCAAGCTCGCCCGCGACGAGGACGCAACCAAGACGATCGAGCAGCTTGAGGTCTGGCTGACGCGGATCGAACTGCTGGACCCGGCCAACGCGAGCGCGGCCCGAACGCTGGCGGGGCAGGCGCCGGGCGCGAAGCTGGTCGGGCAGATCGAGCAGGCGCTGCTGGCCAAGCGCCAGCCTCGCGAGGTGGAAACGTGGCTGCTGGAATGCGAACTGGTGTTGCTGAACATTGAGGGCACGGGATGAGAAGGACGCAGGCCGTCACGCCATCGGTGCGTTCCGATTCAGTCCCGAAGGGACGCAAGCGCATAGCCGGGGGCGTAGGCCCTCGTCGTTCCCCACGGTTTTCACGTCGGAGGACGAGTCCGGCGTCCCGTAGGGACAGCATGGAAGTAGCCCAGCAATTCATTGCTGGGCAAGGATCTACGTACAGAACAGCCAGTCCCGTAGGGACGGTTGACCGCTTGGCGTCCAATCGTCCCTACAGGACTAACTCGACTCTTGGGGGACGAGTACCCAGCGATGAATCGCTGGGCTATTGCCAAAAGTCCCTACGGGACACAGATATCCGCCTCAGAAGAAATGTGGGGAACGACAAGGGTGCAAGCCTCCGAAAAACGACGTTAATCTTCGGGGCCAGGCAATTCTCAGCAGCCGTGACGATCATCCTGGCTACGGCAGGGCTGCTGGCGATCGCGGCGGTGATGGGCGGGTGCGCAGCCAAGGGCCTCATCTCCGGCGACGGGCCCACGGTGCGTCACGCCCCGGACCTCTCGCCGACGCCACCGGCTGCGGCGACGCCCGGCGTATCCACCACGCGACCCGAGGCGATGGGCGCGGCTGCCGACCTGGCCAAGGCAATCAACCTGACCAGCCAACTGGACTACGCGGCTGCGGGCAACCTGCTGGGCACGCTGGAGGGCCGGCTGCTGCTCGCCCGCGACCTGCCGCGTGCGGCGGAGGCGGCGTTCTGGCTGGCGTTCTGCGACGAGAAGCTCAGCCGGCCCGACCGGGCGATCCCGGAGTACCAGCGCGTCGTCGAGCGCTACCCGCAGACGCCGCAGGCCCGCACCGCGGCGGAACGGTTGGAGCGGTTGCTGCGCAAGCCGGAGTGAGGGCATCCCAGAGTCGCGATCACATCTCTTCGCCGTTTGTGGAGTGCGGTAGCGCAGCTACCGCTGTGGGGCGGCGAGGAGACGTGACTGCTCTCCACAGCGGTAGCTGCGCTACCGCACTCCACAAACAGATGGGCTCCCGATGCCAGCGACAACTTCTGCCTTGACCGCGCCCAACAACAACGCCTCGCGGCCATTTCCGCCGCCCGTGATCGCGAGTAGAATTCCCACATGCAGATGCTCATCCTTGCTTCGATCGCGGTTGCGCTGATCGGGTCGGCCATGGCGCCGGACTGGCCGACGGGCCGCTCGCCGTTGGCGCCCGGACTCTACACGCTGGCGACGACCCTGGCCGCGGCCGTGCTGCTCGTCGCGTTCAACCGCCTCGTCGTGCGACGGATTGACCGCACGGGCCAACTCGACCGCCGACGCTACCGGCGGCGGATGAACTCGCTCGGCTGGTCCATGCTCGTCCTGTTCGCCGTGCAGGTGTTCGCGTTCCATTGGCCTGTGGTCCCCGCCCGCGCGCTGCACCTCGAAGGCGTGCCGGTGCTGGCGGAGCTTTCGGCCTGGCTGCCGTTCGCGGCGATGCTGTTCGCGTTCTGGACGGCGGCCTACCCGGTCGACGCCCGACTGCGGCTGCTGGACCTGCGCCGGCGGATCGAGGCGTCGCTGCCGGTCTACCCGGCTGGGGCCGACCGCCCGGTCTGGAGCCTCGGCCAGTTTCTTGAGTTCCAGGTTCGATTCCATCTGCTGCTGATCCTGCTGCCGGTGATTGCCCTGCTCGCGGTCAAGTCGCTGGTCACCTGCGGCGTCGACTGGATCGGGCCCCGCCTGGTCGAAACCCGCCGCGATCTGACTGACGCCGAGCGCGAGGGGTTGCTCAGCGTGCTGCTGCTCGCCTCCGCCCTGGGCGTGCTGGTGCTCTGTCCGCCGATGATGACCCGGGTGTTCTCCACGCGGCCCCTGCCGCCCGGCCGGCTGCTCGACAATCTCCACGCCGCCATCGCCCGACTGGGCACTCGCGTCCGGCGAATCCTGCTGTGGGACACGCACGGCATGGTGTCCAACGCGGCGGTCATGGGCCCGTGGGGGCGGCTGCGATACGTGATGCTCTCCGACGGGCTGCTCGAAACGCTGGCGGACGAGCAGATCGAGGGGGTGTTCGGGCACGAACTCGGCCACGTCGTGCACCACCACATCATCTATTACATCCTGCTGATTCTGTCGCTGACCGGCTGGGGCTCGCTGCTGTACTACTTCGCCGCCACGCTGCCGGCGGTGCGGGGCGTGGTCCGGCAGCACGACTGGCTGCGAATGCCGATCGCCGGCGCTCTCACCGTGCTGCTGACGACCGGCGGGGCCATCGCGTTCGGGTGGATCTCGCGGCGCTTCGAGTGGCAGGCGGACCTGACCGGGGCGCAGTCGATCGAGCTCGGCGGGTTGGCGGATTCCGCCTTCCTGCCAGCCGGCGCGCCGACGGGCGAGCCGTTCTCGGTTGACCAACCGCCCAGTGCGGGCGCAGCCGAGGTCTATGTCTCCGCCCTCTTCCGCATCGCCGACGTGAACGGCCTGGACCGCGAGCAAAAGACCTGGCGGCACGGGTCGATCGCGGATCGCGGCCGCCGGCTGCAACGGCTGTGCGACCCGGCCCAGTTCCGCCGGTTCAATGCGACGATCCGGGCGATCAAGTGGACGATCCTCGTGGCGGCGTTGGGCATGCTGGCAATGACCGTCTTGTCTTGGTAGGTTCGGAGGGCGAGCAGTTGCTCAAGGACATCGCGAAGGGGTCGGCGAAATAGACGTCTTCCTCGCCCAGTGAGCCAAGTGACGGATTCTTCCCCCTCCCCGCCGCACACCGCCGCGTATCCCCCGGTTACTGTAAGTCACCGTCCCTTACAGTCTTCCCCCCAAAACCCGAAAAGCGCGCACAAAACCGGCCCACCGCCCCTATAGGGGGCGCGCGTTGTGCCCCCGCCCAGCCGAGCAGTCCTCGCGAATGGGCGACCACCTAAATGCGGAATGCGGAATTCGGAATGAAGAAATTACGCCACCGAGTCCTTCATTCCGCATTCCGAATTCCGCATTCCGAATTCCCTTTCTTCCCCCCAGGAGCCCTCCCCATGATCCTCTCCCTCGACATCGCCCTGCCCCTCCGTTCCGTCCGCTCCGACCGCACCGACCGCGTCGCCGCCGACTTCCAGCTCGCCGACTCTCCCCCCGCCCCGCTCCGCATCCTCGAACCCACCACGCTCTCGCTGGACCCCCGCCAGCTTGCCTACCTCGTCGGCGCCTCCGGCTCCGGCAAGAGCCAGGTCCTCGCCCGCCTCGCCGCCGCCTGGCCTGGCCCCGTCGTCGCCGGCGCCCTGGGCCAGCCGATCCCCCGCCGCAACATCGCCGTCCTGGACACCTTCTACTCCCTCCCCCGCCGGGGGAGGGCCGGGGAGAGGGACTGAAAGTTGGGCCTCTGAGTACACAAGGCCCGGCATCAGTCCCTCTCCCAACCCTCTCCCGCAGGGAGAGGGCTTTTCGGGCGGCTCTGTCGGATTCTTAATTGGAACGACTATATCTGTGTCCATCTGTGTTTATCTGTGGGGGAATAAAAGGGCTGCGCCGCAAGAGCTGATGCGGGTTATGCAAGAAGTCTAGTCCCTCTCCCCGGCCCC
>JAQTVL010000349.1 GCA_028706835.1 Phycisphaerae bacterium
GGCCGGTGCGTCGAGTGCGGGGCGTGCGAGGCGGCGTGCCCGGCGGGCATTCCGCTGATGCTGCTGAACGTGTATCTGGCTGACGAGGCGGCCCGCGAGTTTGGCTACGAGGCCGGGCTGGACCCGACGGCTGAGCCGCTGATCGGCTCGTTCCGAACGGACGACAAAGAGGAGTTCATCCGCTGAGAATCCTGGACGCGGACAAACTGACTGACCTGGCGGCGGCGCTGGCGAAGGCCGGCTTCCGCGTGATCGCGCCCGTGCGCGTCGGCCAGGCTGTGCGCCTCGCGGAGTGGGCGCCGGGCGCGCCGATCGAGTTGAGCGAGATTCCGGCGAACTCCGCGAAGGAGTTCATCCTGCCGGCGAGCGAGACGATCGGGCGATACGACCGCGACGGCGCCCGATTCACGATGCGAGAGACCACCCCCGAGGGGCCGCGGACGGTGCTGCTGGGCGTCCGGCCGTGCGAGGCGGCGGGCCTGGCGATCGTGGACGCCGTGTTCAACTGGGACAGCCGCGACGAGTTCTACGACGCCCGGCGGGCCGCGACCACCGTGGTGGCGACGGCCTGCGCGCAGGCTGACGCCGATTGCTTCTGCACGAGCGTCGGCGGCGCACCCGGGGCGACGCGCGGGGCGGACGTGATGCTGCGGCTCGCGGACGGCGGGCGGCAGTTCATCGTTGAATCGTTGTCCGCCAGGGGCGAGGAACTGCTGCGGTCGGCTCACGGCGTGACCGAGGGCGAAGCGGCGGCGGACCCGTTGGCCGACGTGCCGGTCCGGTTCAGCCACGAGCGCGTGACGGGCTGGCTGGCCGGGCAGTTCGACTCGCCGCGCTGGCAGGAGTTCAGCCTGGCGTGCCTGGGGTGCGCGGCGTGCGCGTATCTGTGCCCGACGTGCCACTGCTTCGACATTCAGGACGAGTCGACGCGAACCGCGGGCGTGCGGTATCGCAACTGGGACGCGTGCGGCCTGGGGCTGTTCACGCAGCACACCAGCGGGCACAACCCGCGCGCGGACCAGATGGCCCGCTGGCGGCAGCGGGTGATGCACAAGTTCAGCTACTACCCGGAAAAGTTCGGCATGCTGGCCTGCACCGGTTGCGGCCGCTGCGCCCGAATGTGCCCGGCGGGCATGGCCATCAGTGACACCTGCCGGGCGATTGACGCGGAGGAGTCTTCCCCTGGCTGAAGGCACGAACATCTACGAGCCGGACGTGATGAGCATCGCCGAGGCCCGCGACGAGGCGCCTGGGGTGCGGACGTTTCGGCTGACGTTCACCGACGAGCCGGCGCGGGCCCGTTTCTTCGGGCAGTACCGCGTGGGCATGTTCGGGCTGTATGGCCTGCCGGGGGAGGGCGAGAGCACGTTCTGCGTCGCCAGCCCGCCGACGCGGACCGAGTACATCGAGTGTACGTTCCGCCGGGCCGGCCGGGTGACGACCGCGCTCCAGGATCGCGGCGTCGGCGAATCGATCACGTTCCGCGGGCCGTACGGCAACAGTTTTCCGGTCGATGCGTGGCGCGGCCGGAACGTGCTGTTCGTGGCGGGCGGCATCGCCCTGCCGCCGGTCCGCAGCGTCATCTGGAACATCCTGGACCGCCGGCCCGAGTTCGGCGACGTGACCATCGTCTACGGCGCCCGCGCCGTCGCCGACCTGGTCTACAAGCACGAGCTGGCGGACTGGCAGCAGCGGGGCGACGTCCGGCTGGTGACGACCGTCGATCCCGGCGGCGAGACGGCGGACTGGAAGGGCCAGGTCGGTTTCGTGCCGGCGGTGCTGGAGCAGGCGGCGCCGTCAGCCGGCAATTGCGTGGCCGTGGTGTGCGGCCCGCCGGTCATGATCAAGTTCACGCTGCCGGTGCTGTCGAAGCTGGGGTTCGCCGCCGGCGACATCTACACGACGCTCGAGAACCGGATGAAGTGCGGGCTGGGCAAGTGCGGCCGGTGCAACGTCGGCTCGGCCTACGTGTGCAAGGACGGCCCGGTCTTCACGCTGGAGCAACTGCACCGGTTGCCGTCCGGGGACATGTAACCGTCGCCGGCCGCCTCCGCGTACATGAAAAAGCCCCAAGTCCTGGACACTTGGGGCGTTACCGCAAAGCTGGCCCGCAAGGATTTGAACCTTGACTGGCTGATCCAGAGTCAGCAGTGCTACCGTTACACTACGGGCCAATGCTGAACCGGATTTTATAACCGCCAACGTGCATCGTGTCAATGTTTCCGCGCGCGGCGATCGCACGCTCCGCGTCTGGTCGGGCCTTGTTTTTTTTGCGGCGTCGGTTAAGAATTCCACGATGCAGAATAACTCACATACGTTGCGTGTCGCGGTCGGCGCCGACCACGGCGGGTTCGCGCTGAAGCAGACCGTCCTTGACGAGGTCCGCCGGCTGGGGCATCAGCCCATCGACTGCGGCGCCGCGGAGTACCTGGCGCAGGACGATTACCCCGACTACGCGATCGCGGTCGGCCGGGCGGTGGCCGGGGGCAAAGCGGATCGCGGCATCCTGATTTGCGGCAGCGGCGTGGGCGTCGTGGTGACGGCCAACAAGGTCCGCGGCGTGCGGGCGTGCCTGTGCCACGACACGTTCTCCGCGGGGCAGGGCGTCAACGACGACGACATGAACGTGCTCGCGCTGGGCGCCCGCGTGATCGGCCCGGAGTTGGCCAAGCTGGTCGTCGCGGCGTTCCTGGCGGCGCGGTTCCGCAGCGACATCGGCCGCTACGTTCGGCGGCTGGAGAAGATCAAAGGCCTGGAGTCCACCTGACACGACCTTGCTGGAGCCGGCATGGCAGCCAACCGGTCGAATCACAAGCCGATCGTCCAGGTCGTCCCCGACGGCGCGGCCCTGGCCCGCACGGCGGCGGACCTGTTCGTGCGGTTCGTGCAGGAGGCGATCGTCAGCCGAGGCCGCGCGACGGTGGCGCTCTCCGGCGGGTCGACGCCGCAGAAACTGTATGCCCTGCTGGCCGGCCCGCCGAACTCGACGCGCCTGGACTTCTCGGCCATCGACTTCTTCTTCGTCGACGAGCGCTGCGTGCCGCCGGACGACTCGGAGAGCAACTACTGCGCCGTGAACCGTCTGCTGTTCAGGGCGGTCGGCGTGGCGGCCGAAAAGTCCCACCGCATCCGAGGCGAACTGGCGCCGGTGGTCGCAGCCGTCGAATACGAGGCGGAGCTTCGCAGTTGCTTCCGCGGCGGGTGGCCTCAGTTCGACCTGGTCCTGCTGGGCCTCGGGGCCGACGGCCACACCGCGTCGATCTTCCCCGGCGAGCCGACGGTGTCGGAGCGCGAGGCGTGGGTCGTGCATACCGAGACCGACCACGGCATCGGGCGCCGCGTGACGCTGACCATGGCGGCCATCAATCATGCCCGGCAGATCCTGTTCCTCGTCGACGGCGCGGAGAAGGCCGACGTCGTTGCCCGCGTCCTCGGTGGGGCCCGTGAACTGCCCGCGTCCCGGGTCCGCCCGGCGACCGGCGAGTGCCGCTGGCTGATCACGCAGTCGGCGGCCTTCAAACTGCCGCGGCTGGGGTAGGGGGCTGACATCCCGCCCATGGGAGTGCGGATAGAGATAATGGACACCCCACGCAAGCGAGTTCGGGTGCGAGTGATTCTGGCGGCCGGCGTCGTTGCGGCCGCGGTGGCGGCTGGCCTCGCGCTGACCGGCGCGGGCTTTGGCTGCTGGCACGGCCAGTCGCCCGGCGCCACGCCCGCGAAGATCGTGCGGGCGGACCTGCTCGAAGGGAACTGGGAGGGCCGCTGGGCGAGCACGTCGAACGATATGGATGGCAAACTGCGGTGCGAGATTCGCAAGCTGGACGCGGACAGCTACGAGGCCAGCTTCCACGCGCAGTTCGCCAAGGTGCTGACCCACGATTCGACCGTGACGCTCCGCGCGCGGCGCGGCCCGGGCCGGTGGGAGTTCGAGGGCAGCAAGGACCTCGGCCTGATGTCCGGCGGGGTGTACACCTACAAGGGCCGCGTCAGCGGCGGCGAGTTCTACTCCACCTATGACTCGAGCTACGACCGCGGCGAGTTCAAGATGAAGCGCGCCGTCGCAGCCAGCCAGCCGGCGACCCGGCCCGGTCTGCCGTGAGCGAAGTCGAACGTTCCCCGGGTACGGAGGCCGAGGGTAGCGGGGCCGAGGACGGCCCGGCTCGCTCAGGATTTGCACGCTCTCCCCGACACCTCCGCCGCCGTACGTCGTTTAAGACCTGTGACACTACCTCCTCTCGCGAAAGGGTCCTTGCGATGAAACGGATGCTCACCGTCGCCGCCGCGCTGTCAATCGTGCTGCTGGCCCCCGCCGCCTGGGCCTGGGAAATCCAGCTCAACTGCGCGGAACTCTGGGGCCAGGGCGGCCAGCGATATATCACCGGCGGCGTGCCGCTGCTGCCCGGCCAGGCCAAGGAGGTCGGCGACCTGGCGCTTTGCGTGAAGAACGCCAAGGGCGAACTGGTCGCCGTGCCGGCGCAGTTCCGCGTGCTCGCCCGCTATTGGCGCGGCGACAACTCGATTCGATGGGTGCTCGCCGATCTCCAGGCCAACATGGCCGGCGGCGATACGAAGGCGTTCTACCTCGTGTCGGCGAAGGACGGCGTTCCGCCGACCACGCAGCCGGCGGTGCTCAAGGCGCGGATCACCGTCACCGACGGCAACGACACGATCGTCGTCGACACCGGCCCCGCCAAGTTCACCGTCAACAAGAAGAAGTTTGCGTTCCTCGACAGCGCCGTGATCGACGGCGTGGAGATGCTGGCCGGCTCGGCGGACATGGGCAACGTGATGGAAGACACGCTGGGCAACACGTACTACGGCAGCGACGGCACGGGCAAGGTGTCGGTCGCCGAGGCCGGCCCGCTGCGCGTGCAGGTGCGGGCGATCGGCCGGAACATGCCGCGCGACGGCAAGGGATATTCCAGGGGCATGTACGGCTACGACTACATGATGAACTTCTACGCCGGCAGCACCGACGTGAACATCGACCTGGTGCTGACGAACAACCCCGCCAAGTCCATCGGCGAGCCGACCTTCGAGGACGCCTCGCTCAAGCTGAAACTGGCTGACGGCGGCAAGGGCTATCGGCTGTATGGCATGGCCCCCATCGACGGGGCGCTGGCGGAGGGCGAGTCGGTCTGCCTGGATCAGGACTCCAACGGCGCGGACACGTGGCAACGCTGCCAGGGCGATTTCTCGTCGACGAAGACCGTCAGCTTCCGCGGCTACAAAGTGTTCAGGCGGG
>JAQTVL010000350.1 GCA_028706835.1 Phycisphaerae bacterium
GGTGGTAGATCCACACCCGCACGCCACGGGTGGCGGTACCCGCGAAGCCGATCATCACGTCGTTCGTGCTGTCATACATCAGCCGGCTGACCAGGTCTTTCGGCCCGCCGGCCGCCTTCAGGTCCGGCCACGCGTTGTTGGCGGGGTTGAACGCCCAGCTCTTCATGTGCTCGCCGCCGGGGACGAGCGAGATCAGCCTGGCCGTCACCGGGTCCCAGCCGTCGGCGTCGCCGTAGTCGGGGCGGTTCGCGCCGACGCCCAGTTTGTCGAACCGGTTCTCGTAGGCATCGTACGCCCACATGGGGCCGTGGTGGAAGATCGTCACGTCATGCTCGGTGTCGAACACGCCGTTCACCTGGCCCATCGAGTAGCCGGGCCCGCGAACCGGGCGGGCCATCCGCCATTGGCCACTGTCGGCGTCGAACACCCACGGCACGGAGTGCGACAGGTTCGCCCGCAGGTTGTTGATCCACCCGTGCCCGCCGTGGCCGCTCATCGGCGAGACGACGCTGTGGGACGACGGGTCATACGTCGTGCCCCACGTGAGGCATTGGCCGTTGGGAATCTGCCGGCTGGTCGTCAGGCGGTCCCACTCGTTCTTGTCCGCACTGTAGAACCACGTCTCGCTGGTCTGCGGGAAGTCGGCCCGCCGGCCATGCGAGCCCCACTGCACCACCCGGCTTTTGTCGCTGTCGTAGGTCAGGCTGGACTCGTAGGTGATGTTCGTGATGCTCAGGTCGTTGTAGTCACCGGGCCACTTGCGAAGCACGAAGCTGTGGGCAGGCTGGTCCTTCAGACTGGGCGCTTTTCCCTGGGCGTTCGGCACGGCGCAGTCGCGCTCGGTGCCGGCGAGTTTGTCGAACGCAGCCTTCACCTCGGGCCGATCGATCCAGTCCGCCCGGCGGAGCGCCCGGATCGCGTCGGACGCCACCCGCGGCGCCGGGTCCTCCAGCGCCAGCCCGATCAACACGGGAACGGCCGCCGGGTCGCCGGTCAGCCCGAGGCTCTGGGCGGCCATGTGCCGCACACCCGCGTCGGTGTCCTTGCACAGGCCGATCAGCGTGGCAACGACCTTCGGGTCGGGCCGGCTGCCCAAGGCGACGGCTGCGACGTTGCGGATGCGCGTTCGCGGCGACTTGGCAGCCTCGATCAGCGCGGCGTCGGACTCCGGCCCGCGGCTGCGGATCGCGCCCCACATGTGCATCACGCGACCCGAGTTGTCGAACACGTCAAACCCCTCACACAGTTCGCGCACGCCAGGCCCGTAGCCGAGTTCGGCCAACCGATTGGCGGCTGAGCCGGCATCCTCCCGCTCGCCGGCCGTCAAAATCGGGATGAGAATCTTTGCGGTATCCGCCGGATTCGCCAAGTCGAGATAGCGAACCGCCTCGTGATCGTGCGCCGGCGAATCCAGCGGCGCGATCCTGGCCAGCGTCGCCGTGCCGGCGTGGTTGGCCAGCATCGCTAAGGCCCGGATCGCGTATCGTCGCAGGCGGACCGGCTGGTTCGGGTCGAGTGCAACCTTGCTGAGAGATTCCACGGCCGCAGGCGAGCGGCCCTGGCCCAACCCGACAGCGGCAGCGATACGAACGTCAAGCGGCACCTCGGAAGTCAGCACGATACCGCATACGCTGTCAAAGCATGCGCTCGCATCCAAGGGACGCGTGGTGCTGGGCAGCGGCTCCCCCGGACGGGTCCGCCGGACGGGATGCTCGCTCACGACGCGCCGCTCGCCAATGCCGAAACGGCCGAGCGAGCGAGCCGCCTCGGCCTTCACCTGGACGTCAGTATCTCGTGTCAGCAGCCGCATCAGTTCGTCCAGCGTGGACGGGTCACGAAAATCCCCCAGCCTTCGGGCGATAGCAGCCCTGACAGCCGCCGACGGTTCAAACCGCTTGTCGCCACCAATTGCACTAGCCGCCAGTTGCCGCAAATCCTTGCTCGCCTCCAAAGCGGCGACGGCAGAACACCGGTCGGCCTCGGGGCGAGTGCGGTCCATGGCGATTTCGCTGAGAACCTTGCTGCACCTGCCGCCAAAGCGCGCCGCGCTCTGGCAGGCCAGGAATCGCACCGTCGGGTCGGCGTCTTTCAGGCCCATCTCGATGATCTGTTCGGCCACCTTGCTGTCCTTCGGGGCGAAGCCCGCGCCGAAGGCGGCCGCCCGGCGGGCGTCAACGTCCTTCTCGTTCTTGGCGTGGTCCATCAGCCGCCACGGGGCGATCTGGCCCAGCGACTTGGCAGCCAGGAACGCATCTTCCGGCTCAGCGGTGAACGTCTTGACCAAGCGGTTGCGGATCGCCCAAGCGCCACTGGGATCGTCCACCCGGCCGATCGCCCAGAGGCACATCTGCATCGTGCCGGGGGTCTTGCCGTAGACGTGAGCCCAGGTGTTGCGGGTCAGTTGCGGGCAGCGGCCGCGGGCGAGGATCGAGCAGGCGAGGTTCCACTGCGTGCCGCCGGCTGGGCCGCCCTGCTCCAATGCCCACAGCAGCGATTGCGTGTCGAGTTGGTCGGCGAGCACCTCGAAGATCGACACCCGCCCCGGCCACTCGGACCGCATGAAGTCGCCTTCCATGGCAGCCAGGCCCCGCAGGGCCAGCAGGCGGATGCGCTCGTCCCTGGAACCGGTCAACTTGCTCAGCCCCGGGATGACGCTCGCCTGGCAGGTCGCGGCGAGGTCGTAGACGCCTTGCGGCGAGGCGGCAGCGGCGAGTTCCTTCGCGGGGGCCGCCGACTTGCCCTCGAACACCGCCACGCCGTTGATTGTGACGACACTCGTGCCGGTCGCGGTTGCGACATGGGCGAGCAAGTCGTTCACCGGCACGCGCTGGCCCATGGCGAACGGGCCGACCACGCCGTCGAACCGCGGCGGGAGCACCGCATATCGCAGGCCCGTCTGCCGCGAGGCGGCGACCAGGGCGTCGACCGCGGTGAGGTACGTCCGCGGCATCTCGGCGGCGCCGTCCGCGGCGGTCAGTTTCAACTTGCCGCCGCGGGCCAGGCGATCCATCGGGGAGGCGCCGGGCTTGTCGCAGGCGGCGAGGAGGAGGACCAGAAGGAGCAGCACGCCAATCAGAGACTTGGATAGGGGCATGATGACCTCGGAGGAAGAGGGGATTCCTTCTGTCATTGAACGATCCAAGCGCGGACCTTCGGTCCTGCGGCTAAACGGGGCGGCACTCGTTATTCGTCATTGAACATCCGTCATTCTGTTCACTTGCCCATTTCCAGCTTCACGGTCGATGGGATGCCGGGGCGGTCGAATTCGTCGACGCAGTTCACTGTCAGCGAGTTCTCGCCCGGTGTGATCTTCCACATGAACGGCGACTTCACCTCGGAACTCTTGCCGTTCATCGTCGCGACGAACTTCCTGAAGAACGGCTGGGAGGTCCCGACCTCGACCGCGATTTCGCCGACGCCGGTGCGGACCATGCGGATGGACGCCTGGTTCAGCGTCCAGTTGAAGTCCCGCCGCCGCACGAACCAGTTCCGCGTCAGGCCGTCGGGGAACTTTTCACCCTTGGCCTTGTTCGCGTCGTCGTACCACAGCGGCGTCTTCTCGTCCGACCAGCACGGGAAGCCGTTCACGCCCTCGGGACTGTAGCCGTAGCGGAGGAACGGCGGGTTCGGCTGGCTATGGAAGTTGTTGCGGGGCGTCAGTTGCAGGAAGCCAGCGGACATGATGCCCTGCCCGTCGGTCCAGTCCCACGGCTTCTTCTCGCCGTAGGTGTAGTCGTTGGTCTTGACGGTCACGTCGAGCTTCTTGAAGTCGATCGCCTTGCGGCGCAGCCAGCCCTTGTCCTGCTCCAGATTCTCGACCCGCGGCAGGTAGTCCTTGAGCGTCTTGCCAGGCTCGCAGTAGAACTCCACGAACAGGTCGTGCATTTCCGTGATGGACAGCGGCTTGCCGTCCTTGTCCGTGTAGTACGTGCCCAGCGACGGGTCGAAATAGACCCACTTGGCCAGTTCGTTCACCCACACCTCGAGCACCTCGTGTGTGCAGGTGCGGTAGCCTTCGTCGTTGAAGTGCCGCGCCTGCCAGCCCAGCGACACAGCGGCGGTAATAATCAACTGGCTGTAGCTGGCGCAGTGGCCGTAGACCGTGCCGCCGTCGTCGAGGCTGAAGATCTTGCGGATGTTCCACGGATAGGGGTCCATGCCGCCGAGGTGGTTGTCGCCGGCCGCGCCGCGGACGTTCTTCCGCGTCGACGCCCACTCCAGCACTGCAACCAGCTTCTCCATCTCCGTCTTCTTGCCCGCGACCAGTGCGTCGAGCTTGCACTCCTTACGCAGCCAGGCAAGGTCCTTCTGGTCCGGGCGCTCGTAGGCGAACTGGATGGTCGAGCGGACGATGCGGGGGATTTCGCACTCCTTGACCTGCAACTGCGGCTCGAACCGCTGCGTCACCTGGCGCACCAGCGACAGCGACATGCCTCGCAGCAAGGGGGCCGCGTTGGGTGATTCACTGACGAGGTCGGCCCGGAACTGCACGTAGCAGTCCCGCCCAAGATCCTTCACGCCGCCGGAGGCTGACTTCTCTCCCGGCGAAATCGTCGAGAGCGTTTCCCAGTCGCTCCAACCGGCTGACTGGAAGAACGTCGGCCCATGCCGCAGCATGGTGATGATCTTGCTGCCGGGCGGGGCGTCGCCTACGGTCGTCAGCTTCAGGTCCGTCACCTTCACCGGCAGGGCGACGTTCGCCCCGCTGTTGGCCTCGATCACGTCGGTAATCACCCGCCCGGGCAGGCCGCCGGTGGACCAGTTCCGCGTGTCCAGCACAAGCCCGTTGCCCTGCATGAGCACGCGATGGGCCTCGTAGCCGGCGAACAGATCGGCCGGCCCCAAGTCGAGGTCAACGGTCGTCGGCTCGCTGGTCAGCCGACTGCCCGGCTGGGCGGTTGATTCCGGCGTACAACCCGCGACGGCCAAAAAGAGTCCGGCTGACAGCACGGCGACCAGGTGGGACATGGCGTCTCCTTCCGGGGGGAAAGACGGTTTCGGACGGCATGATGATAGTGGCGTCGTTGTCGCCCGACAAGCGGTCGCCTCGCGTTTGGGGCATGATGACCGTAACTGTGTGGCCTCCTTGCTGCGTAGTAGGGCGCGTCTTCAGGCAACGGTATCGACACAAGTCCAACTCCCCGACAGCAAAGCCTTCTCCCGCTGCCTCTTCGCCGTTTGTGGAGTGCGGTGTCGAGGCCGCCGCAGGCGGGCGAGGCACCGCTTTCCCCC
>JAQTVL010000351.1 GCA_028706835.1 Phycisphaerae bacterium
CCACCACCAACGCCGCAACAAGCAATTGGAGTCCCCACGCCATCGAGTGTGTCCTTTCTGCTGGGTAAGAGTCGCCCCTGCCAGCGACCCAGTCCATTCTACGGAACAGGCGGGCATCTGGAAATACCCGAACCCGCCGGAAAATCCGCGGCACGTCTTGTGCAAAGTTCGAGTTTGATGAGAATAGCGAGCATGCATATTCCCATTCAGTCACTGGACGATCCGCGGATTGCGCACTACCGCAACCTGAAGGATCGCGACCTCGCCGACGACGGCGATCGGTTCATCGCCGAGGGCGAGTTGGTCGTTCGCCGGCTGCTGGCCGATCCGCTCGCCGCCGAGTCGGTGCTGCTGGCTGAACACCAGGTCGCCGAGATCGGCCCGCTGGTCCCAGTCGGCGTGCCCGTCTACGTCGCGCCGGCCGAGGTTGTCAGCCGCGTCGTCGGCTTCAAGTTCCACTCCGGCGTGATCGCCGTGGGCCGCCGCCCGGCGCCGCCGTCCCTCGACGACGTGACGCTCCCGGAACGCGCAACGGTGGTCATCCTGCCCGAGGTGGCCAACACCGAGAATCTCGGCTCGCTGCTGCGGATCAGCGCCGCCTTCGGCGTCGACGCCGTCGTCCTCGGCGAGCGTTGCTGCGACCCCTACTATCGCCAGTCCGTCCGCGTCTCGATGGGCGCCGTCTTCAACCTCCGGCTGGTCCGTTCGCGCGACCTGTCGGCCGACCTCGCCCGGCTGCGACAGGAATTCGGCGTCGAATTGATCGCGGCCGTGCTGGACGAATCAGCCGAGCCCCTGGCCGGCGCGACGCGCCCGCAGCGGATCGCCCTGCTGTTCGGCAACGAGGCCCAAGGCCTGCCGCCGGCGATCGCCGCCGCGTGCGATCGGCGGGTGACGATCCCGATGAAACTGGGCACGGACTCCTTGAACGTCGCGGTCGCGGCGGGGATATTCCTCTATCACTTCACGCAGTGAACGACAGTAGAATGTCCGCTTCTAATTGAAAGCGAGTAACCGGATGAGTTCACCGATTGTCAATCGTCCCGTCACCGTCGCTATCGTCGGCGCGGGGCACCGCTCCATCGTCTATGCCGACTATGCGCGGAATCATCCCGACCTCATGACCGTCGTCGTCGTCGCGGATCCCATGGCCGCTCGCCGTGAGGCGGCTGCCCGGCGATACGGCATCCCCGCGTCCGGGCAGTTCGCGTCGTTTGACGAACTCGCCCGCCGGCCCGGACTGTCCGACGCGGTCATCAACGGCACGATGGACCGGCTGCACTACGCCTCAAGCATGCCGTTGCTCGAGGCCGGCTTCCACATGCTGCTGGAGAAGCCGATCGCGCCGACCGAGCGCGAGGTCCGCGACCTGATCGCCGCCGCCAAACGTCGCGATCGCATCGTCATGATCTGCCACGTGCTTCGCTACGCGCCGTTCTACGCCAAGGTCAAGGAACTGCTCACCGGCGGCGCCATCGGCAACCTCGTCGCGCTCCGAACCATGGAGGCCGTCAGCTATCATCACATGGCGGTCGGATTCGTCCGCGGGCGATGGAGCCGCACGGCTGACAGCAACCCCATGCTGCTGTCCAAGTGCTGCCACGATCTGGACATCATCGCCTGGCTGATGACCGGCGTGCCGGCGGTTCGCGTCGCCAGTTTCGGCTCGCTGATGCAATTCCGCCCGGAGAACGCCCCGCCAGGCGCCGGCGAGCGCTGCCTTGCGGACTGCCCCCTGGAGCCGACCTGCCAATACTCCGCTAAGCTGAACTACATCGACAAGAACCTGTGGCGGTTCTACGCATGGGAGTGCCTCGAACCGAACATGACCCCGACCGTCGAGCAGAAGCTCGAATCCCTGCGAACGAACAATCCGTTCGGCCGGTGCGTCTGGCGGTGCGACAATGACGTGGTCGATCACCAGTCGGTAATCGTCGAGTTCGCCAACGGCGCGACCGCGACGCACGACATGTGGGGCGCGGTCAGCCGGGCGGCCAGAACGATCCACGTCATCGGCAGCGCCGGCGAACTGGAGGGCGACGGTGAGGAGGGCGTCATCCGCGTTC
Organism: Phycisphaerae bacterium; assembly: GCA_028706835.1. Classification (GTDB taxonomy): domain Bacteria; phylum Planctomycetota; class Phycisphaerae; order JAJVII01; family JAJVII01; genus STB-87. The sequence goes on from JAQTVL010000351.1 coordinate 2,067, forward strand.
GCCGGCCGAGCCTGGCTCGCACTCCCAAGGCGGCGGAGTTCGACGTCGAGACGATCAACCTGAACGACCTGGGCACGACCGTGACCGACGGCCATGGCGGCGGGGACGAGCGTCTGATAGCGGACTTCGTCGCCACGCTCCGCGGCGAGTCGGCCTCGCAGGCCGTGACGCGGATCGAGGACTCCTTCACCGGCCACCAGATCGCCTTCGCCGCCGACACCGCGATGCATCAGCGGAAGGTGGTGGAACTGGCATAATGTTTCCGGGCCTCTCGCGTTGCGTTCTGTGGAGCGGGAACTTTTCGCCCGGCGGAACGTCTCAAGAAGCTGGCTCTGGAACAGGAGATTGCCATGTCCACCGACAGCCCTGTCGAACAACCCGCGGTGCGAACAACCATCGTCGGCGGCCGGCCCCCCGGCTGCGGCAAGTCGGTCGGCAACGTCCCGCGCGGCGTGGAGGTGTTGGTCAAGAAGGCGGCAGTCGACCCGGAGTTCCGCGCGACCCTGCTGGCCAAGCGCGCCGCCGCCGCGGACGAGATCGGCCTCCGGCTCGAACCGGCTGAGGCCCTCATGCTCAACGCGGTGCCCGCCCGGCAACTCGAGATGATCATCGGCACGACGAAGGTGGACCCGCGAATACGCCCGGCCTTCCTGGGCAAGGTGGCTGCGGCCATGCTCGTCGCGCTCGGCGTGATGACGATCAGCGTCAACGACGGCGAGGCGCAGTCCAAAGGCTGCCTGGCGGATCGGGTGGTATCCCCGCCCGCCACTCAGGAGGTCGAACGCGTCAAGGGCGAGCGCCCGGACATCCCGAGAGACTTTGGCGTTCGGGTCGCTGGCGTCACGGCCGTGCCCGTGCCGCCGGCCGCGACGCAGCCGGCCACCCAGCCGGCGATCCAGCCGCCGGTCGAGATTCGCGAGATGCGCGGTGCGCGGATCGACCGACCGGAGGTCTTTCCGTCCGCCGGCGTCCGCGACCCCGGACTGCCACCTGATCCCGACGTTCAGCAACCGCCGCCGACCACGCAACCCGTCGCGCTGGCCCCCGACGAATACGACAAGCTGATCGGGCAACTGGACGACCCGAAGTATCAGGTTCGCGAGGCGGCTGAGCGCCGGCTGACCCAGGCAGGCAAGCCGATCCAGGCGGCGTTGGAGAAGACCAGGCAGACGGCAGGCCTGCCGCCCGAGGCGGCGTGGCGGATCGACCGGATCATCCAGCGACTGAACCCGAAGCCGATCCCGCCGCCCGTGCGGGCGCCGTTCGTCACCAAGGGTGCAATGCGGCAACCGCCGCCGGATGTCGAGGACTGAGACCCGTTCGTAGCACCACAGCGCAACTTCGTAGCACGGGCATCTTGCCCGTGAGTCGTCAGGGCCGTCCCGGCCCTGAAGACCATGGGCGGGACGCCCATGCCACAACACATGAGGCCAACCCATGACTGAACCCAACTCGTCCATCCCCCGCGGCGTCGAGGTGCTCGTCAAGAAGGCGGCGGTGGATGCGCAGTTCCGCGCGACGCTGCTGGCCAGGCGTGCCGCCGCGGCCGCCGAGATCGGCCTGCTGCTCACGCCGAGCGAAAAGGCGATGCTGAACGCCGTGCCGGTGGCGCAGATCGAAGCGATCGTCGGGCAGACGCAGGTGGACCCGGCCATCCGCCCGGCCCTCCTCGGCAAGGTGGCGGCGGCGATGCTGCTGGCCCTCGGCGTCATCAGCCTGCCCATCAGCGAAACCGACGCCATGCTGATCGGTATCCTGCCCGGCCGCGACGGGGCGTCGGCGGCGACCCAGCCTGCCGCGTCACCCGCCGCGGACACGCCGCGCCTCGTTCTCGGCATTCAGCCGATGGGGCCGGTTCAGCCGCCGCAGCCGGAAGGGATACGCCCGGACCGTCCGCCGACCAGCCAGGCCGATCTGACGCAGCGGATCGACAAGCTTGTCAGCCAACTGGACGTGAAGGACTTCCACGCCCGTACCTCGACCGCCGCCGAGCAGGAACTTCGCTCGCTCGACATGAACGCGGTCATCGCCCGCCTGAAAGAGCTGCTCGAAACCAAGACGCTGTCGGCCAACGCCACCGAGCAGGTGAAGGCGATTCTGGCCACGCCCGCCAAGATCGACCTGCTGGTGAGAAAGCTGGAGTTCGAAGTCGTCTCCCGGCGCGGCGCGACCGTCAGCCACGACACCACGCCCGACGAGGCCGAGCGGCTGCTGCTTGAGATCGGCCCATGGTCGTTGCCGGCAGTCAAGGCGGCGCTGGCGTCAGGCAAGATGTCGGCCGACGCGACCGCTCGGGCGAAACGGATCATCGCCAAGCTTGAGACGGCTGCAACCTCGCGGCCCGGCGAGCCGCTCTCCCGAGGCGTCCGCCCCGATCGCCCGCCGCAGACTCAGCCGGCGGCGTTGAACTTGAACCCGCAGAACACCTACGCCGGCAGGGTCGTCATCATCTCCGGCGTGTTGGTTCAGGCCGGGGAGCAGGCGGACCTACCGCCGCCTGTCGCGGGGATCGCACCGACGCTCCCACGTCCGACGACGCCGCCGACCAGCCAGCCGACCACGCAGCCGGTTTCGCTCGCGCCCGGCGAATTCGACAGGCTGGTCGCACAACTGGACGATCCGAAATTCCCGGTCCGCGAGGCGGCTGAGCAGCGGTTGGCCCAGGCGGGCAAGGCCATCCTGCCGCAGTTGCAGAAGGCGAAGGAGAACAAGGATCTGCCGCCGGAGGCCGCCTGGCGGATCAAACGCATTCTCGACAAGCTGAACCCCCAACCGGCCCAGCCGCCGCCGGATCGCCCGATGGTCAGGTTCGGCGCGGCGATTGACCGACGCGAGGTAATTGACGGCCTGCGGGCCGACCCGCCTTCAGGAGATTAAGTAGTGAGTTCCGCGCAGCAAACACGAACGTCCGCCGATATCACGCTGGTCAACTTGAACATGCTGTTCATGCGCTACGGCGAAGAGGTCGAGCGCGAACTGCACGTGCCGCTGGGTTGCCTGTATCTCACGCGCGCTCTGGAAGAGGCGGGGTTCCTCGTGGACTTCCGCGATTACCAGGTCTGCTCAGCCGACGACCCGTTCGATCTGGACGTGTTCTGCGATTTCTGCAACTTCCCGGCCAAGGTGATCGGCCTGTCGTGCATGGCCAACCTGCTGCCGTTCTC
>JAQTVL010000352.1 GCA_028706835.1 Phycisphaerae bacterium
GGTGGAGAACCTGACGAAGACCATCGGCGCTCAACTGAAGCGCACCGGCGAGGAATTGGGTCGCGTGGCGGCCAGTGCCAAGTACCTCCAGGCCGCGGTCGCCGGCGCCGACGCCGCCTATGCGGCCGCGATCAACTCCCTGGTGGCCGCCTACAACGGCGCCGTCGCCGAGGCCCGCACGCCGCGCGAGGGCGCGGATCCCGCCGCCCCGCAGCCGCAGTCCGACGGCCTGCTCGAACTGACGATCCAGTTGGAACTGGCCACCGCCCAGGCGAACTTCGCCCGGTTGCACATGGACCTCTCCGACGTTGCCCCGCTCCTGGACGATGCGACCAAGCTGGCCGCCGACCTCAAGCTGTCCGACGTGACCATCGTCGCCGCCGCCAACGCCGCCAGCGATCGCAAGCTGGCCGAGGATCAGTTGGCCCGCGCCGCCGGCACGCTCAAGGCGGCCGAGGTCAACGCCCGCAAGTGCGACGACAATGCGGCCAACCGGGACATCCGCGAGGCCAAGCTGTGGATGAAGGTCATCAGTGACCGCCGCGAACTGCTCAACCAGATCAACGGCTCCACGGTGACAGCCAATATGGATTCGCTCCGGCTGCCCAGCGGCCCCCCGACCGGCCCGACGGCGCCAACGCCGCCGGCCCCCCCAGCCGGCAGTCCGGCCCCGGTTGCCCCGCCGGCAACCCCGGCTGCGAGCCCCCCGGCGAGCCCGGCGGCTGGCGCCATCTGATACGCTCCCAATCGCCATCGATTCACCCCTATTGACGCTCTATGACGACGGATTATTGTCTGCGCCCGCGTGCCTTGCAGAAGTGGTTTACCTGCCGCTGGTTGCACGTTCTGGTGTCCAGGCGCACGCCCTCCAGATCGCCCCCGTTCTCCCTGGACACCTTCGCGAAAAGAAAACCATTGACTTTCACTAAATATGATTGACACCAACCACTTATGGTTCATACTTGACTTGGACATCGGGTAGCGCGAGAAGGGGCGGCAGCGAGAGGTACTTACCGCTATGGCCCGCTATCAGAACGCCCTTGTTCAGGAATTCGCCTCGCAGTTGGCCCGCGGGCCCAACCGCCTCAAGTGGCGGCAGACCCTCGGGGCCGAGAAGCTCTTCCGTATCGTCAATCCGCAGTCCGATTACCCCTACGAAATCGTCACTGACTATATCACTCATTACCGCTCGCGCGACCGCAACGTGCAGCGCCCGTTGATCCCCGGGCGCGAGTTGCTGCACGATCTGCCCGTCCTCATCGACGACCTGTCCGAATCCGGGCCCGCAGCCGCCGACCAGATTCCCGCCGGCGGGCTGTTCACCATCGAGGACCTCGCCGGGCGGTTCGGCGTGTCGACCAAGACGGTCAATCGCTGGCGGATCGACGGGCTTATCGGACGCAAGGTCCGCTTCGGCGACGGCAAGACCCGCGTCGCGTTCCTGGCCGACAGCGTCAACTACTTCGTCTCCACCCGCGGCGCGCGGATCAGGCGGGGCCGGCAGTTCAGCCGGCTCTCGCCCGACGAGCGCGACGAGGTGCTCGATCGCGCCCGCCGGATGACCGGCCACGGCACCCGGCAGGAGATCATCGACCGCATCGCCGCCCACATGAGCCGGTCGGCCGAGACGATCCGCTACGTCATCGCGCAATGGGACGCCGAGCACCCGACGCGGGCGATCTTCCCCGACCGCCGCTGGATGTTCACCCCCGACCAGTTCCAGCGAATCTACGACGGCTACCGGGCCGGGCGGACGCCGGCTGAGCTGGCAGCCGAGTTCCGCTGCGCCGCCAGCACCATCTACCGGGCCATCTGCCAGGTCCGGTTCGAGGAACTCCGCAAGCGGAAGGCGCAGTTCCTGATGCACCCGTCGTTCGAGCAGCCCGACGCCGACGAGAAGATTCTCCGCGCACCGATCGCCGGCCCGGAGCCCGGCGCGTCCACGCCGTCGCTCGCCCCCGAGGACACCCTGCCGTACCTCCGCGACCTGTGGGGCGCCGAGGTGCTGTCAGCCGCGGCCGAGCAGACGCTTTTCCGCCGCTACAACTACCTCAAGTTTCTGGCGGCCCGCGAGATCAACCAACTGGCGGACAGCGGGCTGGTTTCAGGCCGGCGGCTCGACAAGTGCGAAACGTGGATGAAGTGGGCCGACGCGATTCGCGATCGGCTGATCCGGGCGAACCTTCGGCTGGTGATCTCGATCGCCAAGAAGCACCACGGCCCGCAGACGCAGTTGCTGGACCTGGTCAGCGACGGCAACATGGTGCTGATCCGGGCGATCGAGAAGTTCGACTTCTCGCGGGGTCAGAAGTTCTCGACCTACTGCTCGTGGGCGATCATGAAGCACTACGCCCGGTCGATTCCCGAGACCAACTACCAGCAGCGGTGGGCCGGGGCGATCGAGCCGGAGATGTGGCAGCAGGTGGCCCGCGACGCGAGGCTGGCGGGCTATCGCCGCCCGCTGCTCGACACCGTGCGCGGCAACCTGGAGGAGGGCCTCGCCGTCCTGCCGGAACGCGAGCGCGTCGTCCTGGTCGAGCACTACGGCCTCAACGGCGAAACCGGCCGGGGCAAGACGCTCTCGCAGATCGGCACGCTGCTCGGCGTGACCAAGGAGCGCGTCCGCCAGATCGAGGCCGCCGCGCTGACCAGGCTGCGAAAACTGCTGGGCAAGGAAATGCTCGAAGAACTCGCCGGTGCGTAGACATTTAGCGGCCAGTGAACAGTGGTCAGTGGTCAGTGAATGACGACTGGCCACTGTTGTTTATGGGGCGATCGAGGCTAACGGGATTGCCTGGTCCGCCAGACGTTGGGCGGAGGGGGCGGGGCCGGGGCCCACTTTCAGAACCACGCCCCCGGCGTGATCGGAGGCGATGATCAGGGCGTCATAGTCGACGACGCAGACGCCGGTCGGCTGGGGCTGATGGCCCAGCACGAGCGTGCCGGAGCCGAGGGCTTTCTTGACGCAGTCGATCGCGTGGCGGGTGAAGCTCCGGCCCCAGAGCAACTGGTAGACGGCGCCCGACCGCCGCAGGTCCCCAGGCTCGATCGGCCGGGCGAACACCGTCGCGTCGAAGTCCCGCATGTGCCGATCGGCGGGCAGCGAGTGGACGACGGCCAGCCCCCCGGCAGTCTGCAAGGCCAGCGGCAGGGAGCCAAAGTAATCGTAGATGGCAGCCAGCACGTCCTGGGCCTGGTCGCCGTAATGCCGGGCGACGGCGTCGGTGAACGAGCGGCAGATGCTGGCGCCCCACTTGAGGATGTCCTGGCCGGTCATCTGGGCCAACTCGTGGTTGCCGAGGATGACATGGATCCGGCCGGGGTGCTGCAACTGCCAGCGGACGACGCGAGCCAGGACGTGGTGCGATCCGTCAGCCGGGAGGGCGCCTTCCTGGCACGGAATCTGGTGAATCAACTCCTGGAGCACGACATGGCGGCGGGGGTTGGCGGCCAGGTCGCCCGCCAGCGCCTGAATTCGCAGCAGGTTCTGCCCGTGGCCGTGCAGGTCGCCGGCGATGATGGCCTCGGCATCGTCCGGCAGGTGGACGACGTTGCCTGTTCGCAACGGCGACGCGCGGTTGGCCGACGCCGCCTGCTGGAACGCGCGGATGACCTGTTCCCACATGGCGGCACCCAACGTGAAATTCGGAGTCACTCCAGCCCCAGCTCCGACATGTCGACCGTGTCGTCGTCGCTGGTGGCGTCGCCGTCGTCCCAGTCGTGGATGATCTCCGGGCCGCGGCCGGCCGATGGCGACGACTGCGCGGCCTCCTTCGTGAGGATGATCTCGATCATCTCCAGGCGATTGCCAAGGATCTTCATATCCGCCGGCCGATCCGCCGGCGCGAGGTTCACGCTGTCCATCACCAGCCTCGACAGCGCCGGCGGGACGCGCGGGTTCAACTCGTGCGGCGGGACGGTCAGGCTGGACGTGACCAGGGCGATCTCGCGGCCCGGCTGGGCTCGCGGCAGCACGGTTGGAAGGTGCTGGCCGGTCAGGACCCAGTAGAGAGTGGCGCCCAGGTTATAGATGTCGGTTCGCTGGTCGATGGGGCGGCGGTGCACCTGCTCGGGGGCGATGTAATCCGGCGTGCCCTGGATCCGCTGCTTGATCGTGCCCAGCGGGCAACTCTGGCCGAGGTCGATGATCTTCACCGCGCCGTCGGGTCCGACGAGGATGTTGTTCGGCTTGATGTCGGCGTGGGCAAAGCCGGCGGCGTGCATCGCCTCCAGGCCCGCGGCGGCCTGGCGGAACACCGCGACGATATCGAGAATGTCGGTCGGCTGGTGCGTCTCGATCGTCTGTCCGTAGAACATCTCCATGAGCAGTCGCATTTCGCGGACGCGGAAGAAGGACCGCACCCGGACGAGGTCGTACATCTTCCGGATGACCGGGTGGTCGATCTGGCGGGCGATCTGGAATTCGTTTTCAGCCTGGAGGAAGAACTTCTGGTCGCTCAGGCTTCGCCTGACGATGCGCTTGAGCGCATAGCTCTGGCCGGTCTGTGTGTCGAGGACCTCGAAGATGACGGAATTTGCGCCGCTGCCCAGCCTGCGCTGCACAGCATATTTTCCGAACTGCCGGGCATTTCCGAAACTGTTCCTGGTCAATGTAGTTCCGCTGGCAAAAGCGATCGTGACGCAGCACAACTGGATGCGGGGTGGGTTGTTGCCATCGACGAACTTGGGTTACTCACTGAGCCAACCCCCGCAGCATCCACCGGCCGTGGCCCCTAACTTCGGGGCCCAGCGTGAGAGCCTATCCCCAGGCTTGGTGACGGGCGCATTCCGTAACTTACGGAACCTTCGGGTTATTATGCGCGGTTGGGGGGGCAGCGTCAAACAAAGATGGAACATCCGCGGCTCAGCGGTGTGGCCGTATTTTCTGGCAGCATCTCTTGTCGTGTAATAGGCTATGGCTTTAGCCATAGTATCCGAACCGGTCGCCCCCTTATGTCAGGGCGTTTCAACGCCCTTCGCATTCTGGCTTCAGCCGATGGCGATGGCTAGAGCCGCTACGAGAAGCCCGTTGAAACGGGCTGGGGGTATGGAGTGGGAACTGCGGCTATACCATGCCTAAAGGCATGGCCTAACACACGGCAATACAAAGTGCTAGATCGTGCCAGAAAATACGGCCACACCCATGGGCGAGCGGGTGTGGCGCGAATTGGCGGTATCCTTGCCAATCCGTCCTTTTGTGGAGTGCGGTAGG
>JAQTVL010000353.1 GCA_028706835.1 Phycisphaerae bacterium
TCCTCCACGTCCGCGCCGCCTACCTCAGCGACGATGGCCGGGCCGAAGAATTCCACACTCGCCGCCCACGAGGCCGCGCCGCCGGTCAGCACCGCCTCGGAAAGGCCGCATGAACGGGGATGCACCCACGCCGGCGGATAACATATGGACGCTCAATTCCCGTCCGGGTTCGGGCAATCTTCACGATCCGCCGCCGGGGCTGAACGCCAACAGTCGCTAAACGCAGCGCCGCCCGAAAAATCGCATGGCTTTTGCGTATATCGGCTCCCCCGGCGAGAAGAGCGATACGAAGTGCAACTTCCGCCGCGGAGGCGTATTCCCTTTGCCCCCTCTCCCGCGCAGCGGGGGAGGTGCGGCTTCAGCCGCGGTGGGGGTCCGCCCAGTCCCGCCGGCAATGTTCCACGTGGAACAATCCTCCGACTATCCCTCCCCCATTTCTTCGGGGGGAGGGAGCCAGGGAGAGGGGCAGTTCCAGAATGTTCCACGTGGAACAATAGTGTTCACTAACCATAACGTCCCGCGGCAACCCCCGGCCGGGCCGTAACATGCGGCCCGAGCAACCCGTTTAATTCGGGGACACGGTAAAACCGTGCCCTCTGTGACCCGCTGCACGCGACAGTAATCCGCCTACATGCCACGGCATCCCGCGGTATCCGCGTCGAAAAAACGGGTCCGAAATCCCGCGGAATCGTCATAACTCCTGCATTCGCGCGCCCGTTTTCAGCCTCATGCCTGCACTTACAGCGACATGTATTTCGGTACCCCTTGCCCAGCCAGCGTTTAGGCCGCGACCGCAGCCGAGCCCCGTAGCCGCATCGTTCCGCAGCGCCCCATCCAGAGGGTAGGCGTCGCCCCGCCCCATTTCGTAGCCGTCGTTCCAGCACGCCCACGCCCCATCGTAGCCGACATCGCAACCGATCGCACCGCAAGCCGGTCCCGCGGGCGCAGCCCGCCTTGGAGTGCGTGGGACGAAGGCCCCGCTTTCCGCGCCCTGCAGACAATAGATCGTACCCTTTTCCCCCGCTCGTGAATCCCGTGAAAGGCGTGTTGAGCGTAATGTGGCCCGTCGCCCCGCCGGTCAGAACCACCCGATCCGCTTTTCGCGGATGCGATACAACAGGCCCAGCAGGTGCATCTCGAACATATTGAGATTGTCAAGCACGGGCCGCCTCCCCTTCTCGCTCATCCGCGCTGCCGCTTCATTCGCTTGCGTTGTCGCCCGGCGGCGATTCCACGTGCTCGGCAGTCTCGTCTATCTCCGCGTTGGTCGCGCGAGCCGGCCCATCGCCGGGGGCGGATGGCTGGACCTCCGAGCCCGACTCGTTGACGGGGCCGGGGACGGCCCGGCTCGCCGGCACGCCCGCGCCCTCCATCGCCATCACCTCGTCCGCCAGTTTCGCGTAGTCCTGGGCGCCGTGGCTGCCGGGTGCGTATTGGAAGATCACCTGCCCGAAGCTGGGGCACTCGGCCAGCTTGATGTTCCGTCGGATGCACGTCTTGAAGATCTCGGCTGACGACCACGGCTGGCCTTTGCCCCGCGACTCGGCGAGGAAGTTAGCCAGGTCCGCGGTGACTTCGCCGGCCAGCTTGGTGCCGAAATCGTACATGCACAGCACGACGCCGCCGACGGTGAGGCTGGCGTTGATCCGCTGGGCGACCAGGCCCACCGTCTCCAGCAGCTTGCCCACGCCCTGGAGCGCGAGGAAGTGCGGCTGGAGGCAGATCAGCACTTCCGTCGCGGCGGACAGCGCGTTGAGCGTCAGCAGGCCCAGCGATGGCGGACAATCCAGCAGCAGGTAGTCGTAGGCGGCCTCGGGGTCCGCGCGCAACGTCGCCAGCGCGTCGCGCAGCAGCACCTCGCGCCCGACCACGCCGACAAGCTCGACCTCGGCTGCGGCCAGGTCGATCGTCGCCGGGGCGATACGGATGTTCTCCACGGCCGTCGGCCTGACAGCCTCGGCCAAGGCCGCGTTGTCGGTGAGCACATCGTAGATGGTCGGCTTGCCGTCGGCGGCTGGGTCGACACCGAGGTGCATGGTCAGATGGCTTTGCGGATCGAGGTCGACCAGGAGCACGCGTCGCCCGGCCCGCGCCAGTGCGGCGGCCAGGTTGGCGGTGGTGGTGGTCTTTCCGACGCCGCCCTTCTGGTTAATCAGCGCGATGTGTCGCGGAAGCTGTGGCATGGCAGGAATTCTAGCGGATTTTCGGGCGGGGAAAAAGGCCAAAGAGGAATGGGGCTTATGGGAATAATGGGAGTCATGGGACTCATGTGTCCCGTTCTTCCCGGTATTCCCATACACCGCCGGACCCGATTTACGGCTATAATGCTTAACTTCCAGGCAGTCCGCCCGACGGACAGCCTAAACTTTGGGCAGGAACATGCGCGATTCGTCTGAAATGATGGACATCCTGGCGGAAGTCATACGAATGCTCTCCGCCAGCCTCGACCTGACCATGGCATTCCCCGAGGCGATGGAGGTGCTTAACCGGCGACTGAAGGTGCTCCGCGCTGCGCTCGTCCTGCGCGATGAGCGAAAGGATCGGCTGACCACGCAGTCGTCGTGGAACATGACCACCGAGCAGATCCATCGCGGCCAGTACCAGATGGGCGAGGGCATCATCGGGTCGGTCGTGACGACGGGCAAGTCGCGGACAATTCCCGACATCGCCAACTCGCCCGAGTTCCTCAACCGCACGGGCGGGCGAAGGCTCGACGGCCCGCCGATCGCCTACGTCTGCCACCCGATCATCCTGGCTGGGCAGGTGATCGGGGCGCTCTCGGTCGATCTGCCGTTCGCCAGCCCCGAGCAACTGGCTGACGACGCCAGGCTGCTGCGGATTGTCTCGGACACGATAGGCCAATCGATCCACATCCATCGGCTGGTCGCGCAGGAAAAGCAGCACCTGCTGGAAGAAAACCTCCAGCTCCGAGCGTCGCTGACCACGCGCTACCGGTTCGACAACCTGGTCGGGCGATCGGCGGCCATGGACACGGTGTTCGCGACGGTGGCCCAGGTGTCGGTGACGCGGGCGACGGTGCTGATCACCGGCGAGACAGGCACGGGCAAGGAGTTGATCGCCAAGGCGATCCACTTCAACAGCCCGCGAAAGGACCGCCCGTTCATCCGCGTCAACTGCGGGGCGGTAGCGGAGTCGCTGCTGGAGAGCGAGATGTTCGGCCACGTCGAAGGCGCGTTCACCGGCGCGACGCGGGACCGCGTCGGCCACTTCGAGGCGGCCAACGGCGGGACCATCTTCCTCGACGAGATTCACTATCTTGAGCCGCGATTGCAGGTCAAGCTGCTCCGCGTGCTCCAGGAGCGGGAACTCCAGCGCGTCGGCTCGTCGGAGTCGACCCCCGTCGACGTCCGCGTGCTCGCCGCCGCCAGCGTCGACCTGGACGCCCAGGTGAAGGCCGGCAAGTTCCGCGAAGAACTGTTCTATCGGCTGAATGTGGTTCACATCCACCTGCCACCGCTTCGCAGCCGGCGCGAGGACATCCCCAGGCTGATCGACCACTTCCTCGACCGCTACAACGCGGAGAACGGCAAGGAACTGACGCAGATTTCGCCGGCGATGCTCGACGTGCTGCTGCGATATCCCTGGCCGGGCAACGTCCGCGAGTTGGAAAACGCGATCGAGCGGGCGGTAGTGATGTCGCAAGGCCGGGAGCTGGTCGCGGACCTGTTGCCGCTAACGATCCGCAACTGGGCGGCCCAGAACGGGCCGACGCAGGCGGCGGCCGAGGTGATGCACGGCGACGCGACGCGGCTGGCGGAGCGGCTGGTCCGCCAGGTGGCTAGCGACCCCGGCGGCACGAGCGACGCGCTGTGGGATCGCGCGGTGGGCGCGGTGGAACGGGCGTTAATCGAGCACGCCTTGGCCGAGTGCGAAGGCGTGAAACTGACGGCCGCAGAGCGGCTGGGCATCAACCGCAACACGTTGAATGCGAAGATCAAGAAGCTGGGGCTGGAATAGATTTCGGATTGCGGATTTCGGATTTCGGATTGAAAAAGCCGCGATCCGCTCTATCCTGCATTCCGAAATCCGAAGTCCGGTATCCGATAATTCAGACTGGAGGCCCCCATGTCCTGCGAGTATCCCATCTTCCTCGACATGACGGATCGTTTGGCAGTGGTCGTTGGCGCGGGCACGGTCGCCGCCCGCAAGATCGACAAGTTGCTCGGGGCCGGGGCGATGATCCGGGTTGTCGGCCGGGAAGTCTCGGACCGCGTCGAGACGCTTCGGGCAAGCCCGCCGGGGCACTCGCCCCTGTTCGACCGCCGGGACCAGCTCGAAATCATCCGCGACAACTTCAAGCCGGAGCACGTGGCCGGGGCGTTCCTTGTGTTCGCCTGCACCGATAATCCGGACGTCAACGCCGAGGTGATCCGGGCCGGCCGGGCCGCGGGGGCGCTGGTCAACCGCGTCGATTCGTCCACGGACTGCGACTTCATCACGCCGGCGATCACGGATCGCGGCCCGGTGAGGATCGCCATCTCGACCGGCGGGGCGTCGCCCGCGCTGGCCAAGTTCATCCGCAAGGCCCTCAACGAGAACCTGCCGAAGGAACTGGGGCTGCTGGCGGACGAACTGGCCCGCGCCCGCTCGGACGTCCAGGACCGCGTCCACCGTGCGGAGGACCGCGTCTCGATCTGGGAAACGCTCTGCGGCGAGCAATCGCGCCGGATGCTGACCGACATGGGCCTGGAGGCCTGGCGGACGTGGGTAGAGGGGGTCATCGCGTGATACGCGAAGTGAGGAAACAGAGGGCCGGGGATCAGGGGCTGGGGGCTGGAAGGGAATAAGGCCGGGGCCTGACCGACGCATCGTCATGGCCCGCGACTTCTTGCCCGCCCCCCGATCCCCAGCCCCCGGACCCCCGTTTTGATTTGCTTTCCGCGTCAATTTCGGCTAAATTTCGGGATTCTCTGGAAACCGGGGCGGCTGACTCCGCGCTCTGAAACGATGAGGGACCGGTTGAGCGGACCGTCGAATGACAATCCGAGCCTGGACGACCTGCGAAAGCGGATCGACGCGCTGGACGCGAACATCGTCGAACTGCTTAACCAGCGGGCCGCCGTCGTGGTCGACATCGGACGCATCAAGAATGCAGCCGGCACGCCGGTCTACGCGCCCGACCGCGAGAAGCAGGTCATCGAACGGATCGTCCGCCTCAGCCAGGGGC
>JAQTVL010000354.1 GCA_028706835.1 Phycisphaerae bacterium
CCCCCTGCGAGTTCGGCCCCGGTTTCGATTCCGGGTCAGCCCAGGCGCGCCCGCCGTCGGTCGAGACTTCGACTTTCAGGTCCTGGGCGAACGGTCCAACGAAACCGAATTTCGACTCGACCAGCACCCACGGGCAGTAAACGCGGAACACCGCGACCAGCGGCTTGCCCGCGTCAACGGGGGCCAGATGCCCGGCCGGACTGTGGGATGTGTCCCCGACCAGTTTGACGTTTTCCGAACCGGCCCAGAGCAATTCCTCAGCCTTGATCACGTTAATACGCGGCTTCCACACCAGCGTGCCGTTGCCGTAGGTGTTCTTGGCGGCGATCTGGACCGGCCCCTTGTCCAGCTTCGTTTCCAGCGGCGGGGCGCCCACGGTCGGCGGGTTCTTCCACGTCATGTCCTTCGGCAGGCCGCCGAACTGGTACCACTTGCCGACGTTGTCGGGGCTCAGGGTCAGCGTCTCGCCGGGGCGAAGCGCCAGGTACATCGCGTGCCCCGCCACCGCCCGCTTGTTGTAGCGGTAGTTGTCGCGGGTGCTGGCGTACAGGCTCATCATCGTGGCCGGCGGCCCCCAGGGGATCAGCGGGGCGCAGGCCAGGTCCGGCGCGCCGAACGGATAGTACGGGTCGCTCTTCTCCTTCGGCTCGGTGAACAGCTTGGGGTCCTTGGCCAGTTCCTCGACGCTGGCGATCTGCCCGTCGGCTTTGCGGTGCCAGGCGCGGGCGTCGGCGTCGAGCATGTGCCAGGCGTCGCCGTAGAACACCTCGGGGATCGAGTGCCCGGTGATCGTCCAGCTTCGCGTCTTGAACCCGCAGGCTTCCCACAGGTCGGTCAGCACCGGCGCGTTGCCGAAGCACGGCGAGAAGCCGTAGCTGTTGATCGCCTTGGCGAAATCGCGGACCGGCTCGCCTTCGCACTCCTCGTTCGGCGGGAACCAGTGGTAGAAGTGGTCGAGCATGAACTTCCAGCAGGCGATGGCCTTCTGCTCGTCGGTCATCCCCGGCTTGGTGATCTGCTTGACCACCTCCGCGGCTGACGAGCAGTCGATCGAATCGTTGATCGTGATCCGGGGATTGACCACCACTTGCGCCGACGCCAGCGACACGACGGCGGCAATGAACAGGCCAGCCAGGGCTAAACGCATGGGGTTGCTCCTGTAGTTGAGTGTGCCGATCTCAGAGTCGCAGATTACGCGGAATGGGCGGGTTTGAAAAGCCCAATTGGGTCTCGGTTCAGGGCCATCGCAGACTCGCCTCCGCGAGGCCGGCGAAGCCGGCCGATGTGGAGTGCGGCGGCTTTGACGCCGCTTTCCCGGCCCAGGAGGTGTATCCAAAAGCGGCGTCAAAGCCGCCGCACTCCATAACGAAGCGAGTTGGCGATTGCCCTGGGGCTCGGTTCTCGGGGCTCGGGGCTCGGGAAGAATGAAGACGCGTTCCTCCCGAGACCTGAGACCCGAGACCCTTTCCCGGCCCGCCCGATTCGTGGTAGATTCTCCGGCATGAGCGACACGCCCAATCTCGACGAGTTGACGCCCCTGCTCCGCCGGGCCAGGGATGAAGACCTCGGCGGCGGCGATCTCACCAGCGAAGGCACGATCCCGGCGACTGCGTCAGCCGTCGGCACGCTGCTGGCCAAGGAGCGCGGCGTGCTGTGCGGGACGTTTCTGCTGGAGACGCTGGCGAAACTCTACGACCCGACGCTGCAAGTCGAGCTGGTCAAACTCGACGGCGACCCGCTGGCTGCCGGCGACCGCATCGGCCTCATTCGCGGCCCGGCCCGTGCGATGCTCGCGTTCGAGCGCGTCGCGCTGAACTTCCTCCAGCGGCTGAGCGGCGTGGCCACCGCGACGCGGGCGTTCGTCGACGCCGTCGCTGGAACCGCCGCTCGCATCCTCGACACCCGCAAAACCACGCCGGGCTGGCGGACGCTGGAGAAATACGCCGTCCGCTGCGGCGGCGGCACGAACCATCGCGCCGGGCTGTTCGACGCGATCCTCGTGAAGGACAACCACATCGCGCTCGGCCACCAGAACGACCTGCCCGCCCTGGCCCGAGGCCTGCGGGCGAAGTTCCCCGGCCTGCCGATCGAGATCGAGGTGGACACGCTGGACCAGTTGAGCCAGTTGCTCCGCGGCGCCGGCGGCGCGATGGACATGATCCTGCTGGACAACATGACCGTGGAGCAGATGCGCCGGGCGGTGGCGATGCGGAACGAGTCGGGCGCGAGGGTGTTGCTGGAGGCCAGCGGCGGAGTGAGCCTGTCGACCGTCCGCGCGATCGCCGAGGCCGGCGTCGAGCGCATCAGCGTCGGCGCGGTGACGCACTCGGCGAAGGCGCTGGACATCAGCCTTGAGATTTCGAGTTGAAGCAACACAAAAGCCCAGGGAATGCATTCCCTGGGCTTGGTGTCCGAGGAACGCCCGCTCTTACTTCGCCTGCAACCGCGCCGAAAGCAGTTCATATTGGCGCCACATCTCCGCCGGCAGGCGCGTGCCGAACTGGTCGAAGAATCCCGCAATGTCCTTCAGTTCCGCCTGCCAGGCGTCCCGGCTGACGGCGAACAGTTTCGCCATCGCGTCGGCGGGGACATCCAGGCCGGTCATGTCGAGGTCCTTCGGGTTGGGCACGAAGCCGATGGGCGTCTTGACGCCCTCGACCTCGCCGCGGCATCGGCCGAGAACCCACTCGATGATCCGCAGGTTCTCGCCGTAGCCCGGCCAGAGGAACTTGCCCTTCTCGTCCGTGCGGAACCAGTTCACGTGGAATATCCTCGGCTGCCTGGTCACCCGCCGGCCCATATCCAGCCAGTGCCCGAAGTAGTCGGCCATGTTGTAGCCGCAGAACGGCAGCATGGCCATCGGGTCGCGGCGGACCTCGCCGAGCGCGCCGACCTGGGCGGCTGTCCGCTCGCTGGCCATCGTCGCCCCGAGGAACACGCCGTGCTCCCAGTCGAACGACTCGTAGACCAGCGGGGCGAGCGTCGCCCGGCGCCCGCCGAAGATGATGGCCGCGATCGGCACGCCGTGGTGCTGCTCCATGCGGAACGAGTGCGTCGGGCAGTTGAGCAACGGGGCGGTGAACCGGGCGTTCGCGTGCGTCGACAGCCGCGGCTTGCCGTCCTTGTCGACCATGCCCGGCGTCCAGGGCGTGCCCTGCCAGCCGATCGCCTCCGCCGGCGGCGGGTCGTCGTGGCCTTCCCACCAGACCGTCCCGTCGCCCTTGAGGGCGACGTTGGTGTAGATCGTCCCGCGGGCGATCGTCGTCATCGCGTTCGCGTTCGTCTTGCTGTTGGTCCCCGGCACGACGCCGAAGAATCCCATCTCCGGGTTGATCGCCCACAGTTGGCCATCCGTGTCGAGGCGCATCCACGCGATGTCGTCGCCGACGGTCCAGATGCGGTAGCCCTTCTGCTTGAGCCCCTGCGGCGGGATCAGCATCGCCAGGTTCGTCTTGCCACAGGCGCTCGGAAAGGCGGCCGCCACATATTGGATCCGCCCGTTCGGCTCCTCGATGCCCAGGACGAGCATGTGCTCGGCCAGCCACTTTTCCCGCTGCGCCTGGACGGTGGCGATCCGCAGGGCCAGGCACTTCTTGCCGAGCAGCACGTTGCCGCCGTAGCCGCTGCCGACCGACCAGATCGCGTTGTCCTCGGGGAAGTGCAGGATCAGCCGGCGGTCAATGTCCAGGTCGGCCTTGCTGTGCAGGCATTTGGTGTACTCGCCGTTGGGCCCCAGGGCGTCCAGGACCTGCTCGCCCATCCGGGTCATGATCCGCATGTTCAGCACGACGTAGACGCTGTCGGTCAACTCGATGCCGATCTTGGAGAACGGCGAGCCGATCGGGCCCATGGAGAACGGCACGACGTACATCGTCCGGCCTTTCATCGAGCCGGTGAATATCTCGCGGGCCTTGCGGTAGGCCTCCCGCGGCGGCATCCAGTTGTTCGTCGGGCCGGCGTCGCCCTGGAACGTGGTGCAGATGTAGGTCAGGTGCTCCGTGCGGGCGACGTCGTTGGCGGCTGTCCGATGCAGGAAGCAGCCGGGCAGTTTCTCCTGGTTCAACTCGATCAGCTCGCCGAGTTTGACCGCCTGGGCCGTCATGCGCTTCCGCTCGTCCTCCGAGCCGTCGCACCAGTAGATGTCGTCCGGCTGGCACATGGCCGCCATTTGATCGACCCACTCCTGCACGTGCGCATACTTGATCATGCCCAGTTCCTTTCCGCCGGCTGACGATCCGGGGTTTCGACCGACTTGTCGTCGGGACTCTTCCAGACGTGAAAGAGGCCTCGCGTCCGCCAAAAAACCGCAAAACCATGGCAGTCTAGCAGGGGAGAAAACCATGTCAAGAAAAACGCGAGATTCGCGCCGAGGTTGCTGCCGGTTACTGCGGTACGCTGTCCGTGCGGGTTCCTTGCTGTCGGTTACAGCCTGAGCACTTTTGCCCACAAGCGCGCACAAAACCGGCCCACGCTCTGCTGCGAAGAGGCAAGCGAGAGCCGACGTCGGGGCGGAACGTCGACGTGGGGACGTACGCCAAACCAACACGGGGGAGGCGGCGGTCCAGCGCCGCGCTCACAGGCGACGAAGAGGGCGAGGAGAGTTAACCGCCGATTAACGCCGACGAACGCCGATGAACAAGAAGTCGGAATTCAGGAGACAGAATTCAGAATGGACATGAGGAGCCGAGGCCTTTGTCCCGATTCTGAATGCTGACTTCTTCTAAATTGTGGACTCTCCTCGATTATCGGCGTTCATCGGCGGTTGATTCCTCTTCGCGGCCCTTTCTGGGCAATCCTGTATTTGTGCGCGCTTTACCCAGAATCGACCCCAGGAAAATCTTCGAGATTTTCAAGATCGGTTACTCCTTTTGTGGCGGTCACTTACGATTTTCGACCCCCCGGAAAAGCGCGCACAAAAGCGGACCATCGCCCCTTATACGGAGGCGCGATGGTTTTCTAGAAGCCGTCGTCGCCCCGTGTCGGGTGGCGAACTTGATCTCGAACGAGCGCTCGTCGGGATTGGTTCGACACCCGGCACTGTATGCAGTGCCAACGAGACAATGCTCTTACCGAGCTTTCGTCCCGTGCGGCGCCGTGAGTGGCGAACATGTTCGGGGATCGCAGGCCCAAGGTTTGCGGACTGCGGCGACGACGCCTGGAGCGAGTAAG
>JAQTVL010000355.1 GCA_028706835.1 Phycisphaerae bacterium
CGGAATGCGTGTTGGCTGCTCGGACATGATGATCCTCCGTGATCCACAGGCCGGACTCCGCCGGCCGAACTTCCCCCACCACTATCTATCGGCCAGCCCCTCCCTGCAACTACGGTTATGCACCCGGCAAGAACGGACCACTTGCAATGCGACGTCTTACGTTCATAATGGCGGGATTGTAGGTAGTTCGAGGAATCTGTTGGCCCAGGAGGACCCATGAACATTGACTACTACGTGATCAAGGATGTGCAACTGAACAGCAACGCCCGGTCGGTCGAGGAACTTTCGGCTGATGCGTCGATTCGGATGGACCAGCTTCGGCTGCGGCACTGCATGGTCTCGCTGTGCGCCGGGGACGGGAAGCTCTATTGCGGCTGCACGAACACGGCCGGCGACATCCTGCACGAACTGAACCCGGCGACGGGCAAGTTTCGCTCGCTCAACTTCGCCAAGGTGGCTGAGCCGTGCGACATGAAAATCCACCGGGGCCTCTGGCTGGACCGCAAGCGGAACAGCCTGGTTTTCGGCATCGCGACGCTGGCGACGATCAACAAGACGGCGGTTTCGCCGGGGGCGCGGGTGATGCGCTACGACCTCGGCACGGACACCTGCCACGAACTGATCCGCCCGTGGCAGGGCAACTTCATCCAGGCGACCTGCTATGACGCCGAGCGGCAGATGGTCTATTCGTATACGGAGCCGACCAAGGGGTTCGCGGTGAGCGACCTGGCGGCCAAGGTCAACCGGCGGCAACTGTGCGTCGAGTCGATCGTACACATCGGGGTGATCGACCCGGCTGGTTGGGCGTGGGGCACGTGGGGCTTCCGCGGGCAGCACCCGTTCTTCCGGTATCACCCCCAGGGTGATCGCGTCGAGTTCTTCGAGAACCTGGTCATGCCCACCTCGGCCCAGGCGTGCAACCTGATGTATCCCGGCGCCGGCCCCGTCGACTGCATGCTGACCGGCCCGGATGGGATGGTGTATGTCGCCAGCGCGATGGGCGAACTCTACCGCCTGGACCCGGTGGCATGCACGCTGGAGTATCTCGGGCGGCCTGTGCCGCACAATCGGCTGCCGGGCCTGGTGTTCGCGCCGGACGGGCTGCTGTACGGCGTGGGGGGCAACGATTGGGCGGTGTTGCTGTGGAGCTATAACGCGAAGACGGGCAAGTTCAGCGTGCTGGGCGAGGTGGCGGCCGCAGACGGGCGGCGATGCTTCCGCCCGCACGACCTGGCGTATATGGATGGGCGTCTGTATGTCGGCGAGACGGACAATCCGAAGGTGAGCGGGGCGGTGTGGGGGGTGACGGTGTAGGGTGACTGGGGGGCGACTGGATAGGAAAACAATGCGAAGAGGCAAGCGGCAGCCGGCGCTTGCCTTTTTGCGTTGGTTTGGGGGACCGGGGGGGGCTTCAACATGGCGCTTCTTGACAGGGGCAAGTTGCGGCTATAATTGCGGAGTGTGGCCAGCCGGCGGAGCCGGCAGCCGCGTATTCGGGGGTTGGGGCGTGCCCGGCATCGGATGACGGTCCGCCCATCCCAATGGTTTCGGCTGACGCGCAGTCCGGTCAGCCTCCAGGAGAGGATCGTCATGGCAAAGCGAAACGGCAACGACATGAGGGCTACCACCACCACGAGTTTCGGGAAGACGCCGACGATGGCTGCCTCGCCCAGCCGCGGGCCGGGCGGCGCTGCTCCCGGCGTGGTGAATCTGAGCTACCAGCAGGTGGCGGCCAAGGCCTACGAGATTTACTGCAATCGCATCCGCACGGGCGCCCGCGGCGACGCGCACAGCGACTGGGTGGCGGCGGAAGCGGCGTTGCGGGCCGCGGCCCGACGATAACCGTCACGGCACGCGAAGGCGGAGGCGCGGCGACGGTGTGTAGCGCGGCGCGGTGGCGCTCCGTTATGCGTGATTTGAGGGGTGCCATGCTTGCGACAGATGTACCGTCGCAAGCATGTCTTCCTCATGCCTGCGACAAAACGGCCGTCGCAGGCATGGCACCCGATCCATCGGTTCATCTGTAACAGAGCGGTAGTGCCGGTTCAGCCGCGGCGGGGCGAGCGTACATCCAAGCTAAACGCAAACCGGCCCCGGACATGCTGTCCGGGGCCGGTTTTGTTTGCAGCTTGCGGGCATTGCGGATCAATACATTCCGCCGCCGGGGGGCATGCCGTCGGGGCCGCCGGCTGGGCCCTTCTTCTCTTCCTTAATCTCGCCGACGACCGCCTCGGTGGTCAGCAGCAGCGACGCGACCGAGGCCGCGTTCTGGAGGGCGCTTCGCTCGACCTTGGTCGGCACGATGACGCCCGCGGCCACCATGTCCTCGTAGGTGTCAGTCATGGCGTTGTAGCCGAAGTTGACGCTGCTGTTGGCCAGCACGTTCTGGATGGCCACGGCCCCGTCGACGCCGGCGTTCGCGGCGATCTGCTTGAGCGGGGCTTCGAGTGCCCGTCGGACGATGTCCACGCCGACCTTCTGGTCGCCGGACAGCCGGAGGCCGTCGAGCACCTTGCGGGCCCGCAGCACAGCCACTCCGCCGCCGGGCAGGATGCCCTCTTCGACCGCGGCGCGGCAGGCGTGCAGGGCGTCCTCGACCAACGCCTTCTTTTCCTTGACCTCGATCTCGGTGGCGGCCCCGACCTTGATCTGGGCCACGCCGCCGGCCAGCTTGGCGAGGCGCTCTTCGAGCTTCTCGCGGTCGTAGTCGCTGGTGGTCGCCGCGACCTGGGTCTTGATCTGCTCGATGCGGGCCTTGATGGCCTTGGACTCGCCGCTGCCCTCGATGATCGTGGTGTTGTCCTTGTCGATGCTGACCTTCTTGGCGCTGCCGAGGTCCTTCATCGTCAGGCTCTCGAGGTTGATGCCGAGGTCTTCCATGATCGCCCGGCCGCCGGTGAGGGTGGCGATGTCATCGAGCATGGCCTTGCGGCGATCGCCGAAGCCCGGGGCCTTGACGGCGCAGACCTGGAGCGTGCCGCGGAGCTTGTTGACCACCAGCGTGGCGAGGGCCTCGCCCTCGATGTCCTCGGAGATGATCAGCAGTGGCTGGCCGGCCTGGGCGACCTTCTCCAGCAGCGGCACGAGGTCCTTGACGGTGGAGATCTTCTTCTCGTGGATGAGGATGAGCGGCTTTTCGAGCACGCATTCCATGCTGTCGAACTTGTTGACGAAGTGGGGGGACAGGTAGCCCTTGTCGAACTGCATGCCCTCGACGAGCTCGACGACGGTGTCGAGGCTCTTGCCCTCGTCGACGGTGATGACGCCGTCCTTGCCGACCTTGTCCATCGCCTCGGAGATCATCTTGCCGACCTCGGCGTTCTGGTTGGCGGCGCAGGTGCCCACCTGGGCGATCTGCTTGCTGGAGGCGACCTTCACGCTCATCTTGCCCAGCTCGGTGACGATCGCGTCGACGGCCTTGTCCACGCCGCGCTTGATCTCGATGGAGTTGGCGCCGGCCAGGACGTTCCGCAGGCCTTCGCAGTAGATCGCCTCGGCGTAGACGGTGGCGGTGGTCGTGCCGTCGCCGGCGGTGGTGGAGGTCTTGGAGGCGACCTCCTTGACCATCTGGGCGCCCATGTTCTCGAAGGCGTCTTCGAGCTCGATTTCCTTGGCGACGGTCACGCCGTCCTTGGTCACGGTGGGGGCCCCGAAGCTTTTCTCCAGAACGACGTTGCGCCCGGCTGGGCCGAGCGTCACCTTGACCGCGCGTGCGAGCTTCTGAACGCCCCGGCGGATCGCGTCTCGGGCCTCGGTGTCGTAGATGATGACTTTCGCTGCCATGATTTCTCGCTTTCCAGTATGTGTGGTGTCTCGAAAGAGCGATCAGCGGTCGCCCTTCAGCGTTCAGCCAGACAGAGAGCTGACCGCTGAGAGCTTCTTAGCTGAAAGCCGTCTTCAGTCCAGGATCGCCATGATGTCCGACTCGTCCATGACCAGCAGCTCTTCGCCGGCGACCTTCACTTCCGTGCCGGCGTAGCTGGTGAACAGAACATTGTCGCCGGCCTTGACCGTGGGGGTCGCCCGCTGGCCGCTTTCGAGCAGTTTGCCCGGGCCGACCGAAACGACCTTGCCGCGTTGCGGCTTTTCCTTGGCGGTATCGGGCAGCACGATGCCGCCACTGGTGCGTTCCTCCGCCTCCACTCGCTTGACGACTACCTTGTCCCCTAACGGTCGCAGCTTCATCGACGACTCCTTTGTTGAAATTGGACTCTATGGTTCGTTCAAGTTATCAGTCGGGGATCCCGTGATCCCGCATCTGTCTTACAGTTGCCGCCGCCGGAACCGCAGCATGATCCGCCGCACCGGGCGGGCCGGCGGTTCGTCCGGCGGCTCTTCAGCCTCCGCAGCCGGTTCCGCCGGCGGGCGGAGGGCGGTCAGGAACTGGTCGAACAGCCTGGCCATCTGGCCGAGCAGCACTTCCAGGTCCACCGGCTGGGCCAGCACGCTGAACGCCCGCAACTCCAGGGCCGCCCGGAGCAGATGCTCCTGCTCGGCCGGCGGGCCGAGCCGGCCGACCAGAATGATCGGCATCACGGCGCCCAGCGAGCGGATGGCCCGGAGCACGCGCAGGCCCGGCATGTCCGGCAGGTCGTTGTCCAGGACGGCGGCATCGACCACGCGCTGCTGGGCCAGCCAGATGGCGTCGGCCCCGCTGCGGACGCGGTGGATGGTAAAGCCGTGCGGCTCGAGCAGGATGCGCAGCGAGTCGGAGTACTGGTCGCGGACATCGCTGACCATGACCTTCAGCGGGCTCGTCTCGACAGGGGCATGGGCTTCAGCCACCATAGACGGACTCCAAGGGCAGGGCATACGACCCAGCCGACCAGTAGAAGTGCAAATGCCGTGCCAGGGGAGGGGGGAAGGATGGTGCCGATCTGTAACAAACGGAAACACGGTAACTTACGTCTCGCTTGCTGGGCGGATGATCTTTGCTGTCCCCCCGTTGCCTCTGCCACGGCGAAGCGGCGGGGCGGGTGTTACTGTCGTTTTGGCAGGAGGGGACCCGTCGCCCCGTTCGTAGTGTGTCCGTCAGGGCATCCTCCGGAACCGCCTCACGGCGGCGCTACGAACCCACCCGGCGATATGGGTTCTTCGTTGTTTGTGGAGTGCGGTAGCGCAGCTACCGCTTTGCGGAGCAGTCACGCCTTGGCGCCGACCGAAAGCG
>JAQTVL010000356.1 GCA_028706835.1 Phycisphaerae bacterium
CGGCCGCAGGGCTTCTCGATGTTCTCCGGCGCGGTCGGGTCGGGCACCGCCGCCCGCCGGAAGCCCCCCCCCTCGTCGCTGATGCGGATGACCGCCTGGCGGTCGTCGATGCAGAACTCGACGCGGACGCTCTTGGACGAATTGCGGCCGTTGCCGTGATTGATCGCGTTGGCCAGCGCCTCCTCCAGCGCCAGGCGAATCGCGAAGATCGACTCCTCGCTGTAGCCGTGACGGTGCAGTTGGGCGAGCACCAGGGGCTCGATGCCTCTGGAGGCCGCCATGTCGCTGCGCATGACCACTGTGCTGAATTCAGCCATGGACGTTCTTACCCGTGCTGCCTCGGCCTCACGCGGTCGCCGGGCCCTTCTTCCCCGAAAGCGCCGCCACCGCCTGGTCGCACGCCGGGAAGATGTCGAACGAGCGATCCAGCCGGGTAATCTTGAACACGTCGAAGATCCGGGCCGCGATGTTGCACAACGCCAGCGCCCCGGTCTGCCCGCGGACGCGCTTCATCAGGCTGATCAGCGTGCCCAGCGCCCGGGACGACAGGTGTTCGACGTTGGCGAAGTCCAGCACGAGCCTGATGCTCCGCTGGCTGTCAACCAGTTGAAACAGTTCCTCCTCGATCCGCGTGATGTTCAATTCGTCGAGGATCTTGCGGTCGAGGAATGACACGACGACCACGCCGTCCTGTCGTTGCACGTCCAGATGTGCCCGGGCCGGTTCCATAGGACCTCCTTGGCCTTAAGAAGAGCGCAGTCTAGCCCCGCGCGCCGCACACTGTCAAGCCTCGCTCCCAGCCAACCGCCACTGGGCCGATTCCCGGCTCCGAAGCCACCAGCCCGACAGCAGCAGAATCGCCGCCGCGCCCGCCAGCCAGGCCCACACCGGCCGCTGCTCCTCGCCCGGCTGCGGCGGCGGCAGGCGGATCGCCGTCGCCACCTGTTCGCCGCCCGGCGCGACATCGAACGTTTCCGCGGGCCAATTGATCGCCGCCTCCGCCGACTCCTCCGTTCGCAAACGTTCCAGCGTCACTGGCTCCCATGTCCACCGCGTCGCGGCTGCCCCGGCCCGCGACGGGGCCAGGGCCGACAGCGTGCCCCAGAACAGCGGCCAACTCGCACGCCGGAACCAGTCCGGGTTCTCCGGCGCGACCGAGAAGAAGATCGCCAGTTGCCGGCCAGCCGGGTCCCACGCGATCAGCGGACGCGCCGCATTGTCTGTCGCAATCGCCTGCCACCTCGGGTCAAGCGTTACCTGGCTGGCCCGCTTGATCGTCAGCCCGTCCAGCGGCAGCGATGCCCACGGCCCGTCCGCGCGGTGCGACGCAACCTTCACATCGCGCAGTTCACCGGTCACACGCACCCCGGCCGGCGGCACCAGCGGATCGACGATCACCAGCCCCTGCCCCGGCGACGACGCCACCGGGTCCGCCGGCTCGTTCACGACCAGCCAATCCGCGGGCGGCCCCGAGGCCGATCGTTCGCCAAGACGACCCGCAGCCGCGGCCCGCACGATCCACTCGTTCGGCCGGCCAACCGCCTCGAACGTAGCCAACGCCTCACCCCGCTGCGGCTCAAGATGGAATCTGTCGTTGGCAGGTTGATCGTCCGGGCGACTCAGCGCGACCCGCAGGTTGCCCGCCGTCGAGGCCGGCAGCGCCACGATCGTGCGTCCGATCGGCTGGCTGACGAGGTCCAGAGGCCCACTGGCTGCGAGCGGCTCGTCGTGCGGGCCGAGGATGGCCAGCCGAACCGTCGCGCCCGGCCCGGCAAAGCGGCGCACCTCGGCGAACAGTTCCACGCCGCCAGCCGTCCGCGCTGCCCCGGCGGCCGTGATGCCGATGTCGTCCCGCGCCGGCGGCGGGCAGAATATCCATTGCACGTCGGATCGGTTCATCGGCACAGCCGAGAACTGGCCAAGCAGGTAGACCGTGGTGTCGCCGGGCCGGCGATACGCCCGCTCCGACGCCGTCGCGTCCGGCACGGGCGAGACGATGTGAATCGCCTGCCCGAACTCCCGCCGCCTGGCCGGCCACTGGCGGGCCTGGAAATCAGCCGGCTGGGCCAGCATCCCCGGCGACGCCAGCCGCACGGGCGTTCGCGAATCCAGCGACGCGAACAACGTGTCCAGCCGGGCAAGCAGCAGTTCGCGCTGCCCCGCGGCCGGCCCGCGGACCTCCAACTGCGGCGTGTTGGCGACGAGCACGAGCACCGGCGACGGCGCTGCCTGCCGGACGACCTGCACCGTCCCGCCGACCGACACCGCCAGCGCCACCCCGCCCAGCGCGACCAGCAGCGTCCACACCTGCGGCCGGCGCCAGGCGTGCTGCCGCCCGACGCGCTCGGCCGCCTGCTCCCACAGCCGCAGGTGCGACACCGGCACGCGCAACCGCGGCGGGTGCAGCAGCCGCACCAGCCCAACGCTCGCGATCACCGCGGCGGCGGTCATCAGCCATGGATACGCGGAGTGCATAGGCCCTTCCAGATGCGTCGCGCAGCGTTTCGTTGCATTCGCCGCGCCCGTCGCTACGATATTAACCTGACGTTTCCGGCCGACGAAAGGAGAATCTGTGGGCGAGAAAGTCGCAATCGTTACCGGCGCGGGGCGCGGCATCGGCCGCGCTGTCGCTCTCACCCTCGCACGCGAGGGCTACAACCTCTCGCTCGCCTCTCGATCGGAAGAGGAGATCGCCCGCGTGCGGCAGATGGCTGAGCGCCAGAAGGTCCGTGCCATCGCCGCGCCCACCGATGTGACCGTCCCCGCCGAGGTGGCGGCCCTAGTCGACGGCACGACCGAGGCCTTCGGCCGAGTCGACCTGCTGGTCAACGTCGCCGGCGCCGCCGTGTACAAGGAAGACATCACGACGCTGACCGACGCCGACTTTACGTCGATGGTCAACGTCAACTTCAAGGGCGTATTCCTGACATCCCGCGCGGTCTGGCCGATCATGAGGCAGCAGAAGGAAGGCGGCGTGATCGTGAACATCTCGTCGCTGGCGGCCCGCGACCCGTTCCCCGGCTATGCCGTCTACGGCGCGTCCAAGGCCGCCGTGAACTCGCTGACCGAGTCGCTGGCCAAGGCCGGACGCAAGGTCAACATCCGCGTGTTCTCCGTGTGCCCCGGCTACGTCGAGACCGCCTTGATGCGAACGACGTTCCCGGACGTGCCGGCGGACGCATGCCTGGCCCCGGCCGACGTGGCCGAGGTCGTCGCGTGGTGCGCCACTGACATCGCCCGTCCATGCACGGGGCAGATCGTCTGGATGAAGAAGAAGTAAGACACAGGGAGTCCAAGGCAATGTCACCGATTCTCGCCGCCAGGCAGACTGAGAAACTCGCCATACTCGGCGGGCCGAAGTGCGTGCCCCTCGAAGAGCCCGACCTGTTCGCCTGGCCGATCGTCATTTCCGAGGACGAGCAGGCCGTGCTGGAGGTCCTGCGTGCCGGCAAGATGTCCGGCTGGGACATCACCATGCAGTTCGAAGCCGAGTTCGCCAAGTGGCAGGGCACGAAGTTCGCCCTGGGCCACTGCAACGGCACCAGCGCGCTGCTGGCGGCGATGTTCGGAGTCGGCGTCGGCCGGGGCGACGAGATCATCTGCCCGAGCCTCACGTACTGGGCGTCGGCGCTGCCGGCGTTCTCGCTCGGGGCGAGCGTGGTGTTCGCGGACATCGATCCGGATTCGCTGTGCATCGACCCGGCTGACATCGAG
Organism: Phycisphaerae bacterium; assembly: GCA_028706835.1. Classification (GTDB taxonomy): domain Bacteria; phylum Planctomycetota; class Phycisphaerae; order JAJVII01; family JAJVII01; genus STB-87. Next base: position 3,715 of record JAQTVL010000356.1, read on the forward strand.
CACCGCATCTCGCCGCGGACCCGGGCCATCGTCGTCGTCCACTACTGCGGCCATCCGTGCGACATGGACCCGATCATGGCTATCGCCGCGCGCCACGGCCTGAAGATCATCGAGGATGTCAGCCACGCGCACGGCGCGCTATACAAGGGCCGCAAGTGCGGGTCTCTCGGACACGTCGGGGCGATGTCGATGATGGCCGGCAAGAGCTTCCCCATCGGCGAGGGCGGGATGCTGTGCACCGACGATCGCACGATCTACGAACGGGCAGTCGCGTTCGGGCACTACGAACGGACCGGCGGCGCCATCACGCTGCCGGAGCTCAAACCGTTCGTGGGCCTGCCGATGGGCGGCTACAAGTTTCGCATGAACCAGACCTGCGCCGCCATGGGCCGGGTGCAGTTGAAGCACTACGACGCGCGGGTCGCGGAGATTCAGCGGGCAATGAACCGCTTCTGGGACCTGCTCGAGGGCGTGCCGGGTTTGCGTCCGCATCGACCGGCCGCCGGGACCGGCTCGACCATGGGCGGCTGGTACAACCCGCTGGGTCATTACGTTCCCGAGGAACTCGCAGGGCTGCCTGTCGAGAAGTTTCTCGACGCGGTGACGGCGGAGGGCGGGCGTTGCGGCCGGGGGTGCAACTTCCCGCTGCACCTTCACCCGGTGCTTAACACCGCCGACGCTTTCCGCGACGGCACCCCGACCCGGATCGCCTTCGCCGGCCGGGACCTCCGCCAGCCGGCTGGTTCGCTGCCCGTGAGCGAAGCGCTCGCCGGCCGGGCGTTCGGCATCCCCTGGTTCAAGCACGACCGCCCGGCCTCGATCGAACGCTACGCCGCCGCCTTCGCGAAGGTTGCGACACAAGCCGGCAAGCTTGCCGTCTAGCACCGCCCTTTTCGCGATTCGCTCCGCCGTCACAGCGTGTCACTGCGGCATGCTGTCCGTGCGGGTTTCTTGCTGTCGGTTACAGGCGAAAGATTTTTCGTCAAAAGCGCGCACAAAAGCGGCCCACGCTTCGCTGCGAAGAGGCAAGCGACAGCCGACGTCGGGGCGGAACGCCGAGGTGGGGACGTACGCCAAACCAACGCGGGGGGGGGCGGTCCAGCGCCGCGGTTACAGACGACGAGGAGGGCGAGAAGAGTTAACCGCCGATTAACGCCGACGAACGCCGATGAACAAGAAGTCGGAATTCAGGAGACAGAATTCAGAATGGAAATGAGGAGCCGAGGCCTTTGTCCTGATTCTGAATGCTGACTTCTTCTGAATTGTGGATTCTCCTCGATTATCGGCGTTCGTCGGCGTTCATCGGCGGTTGATTCCTCTTTGCGGCCCTTTCTGGGCAATCCTGTATTTGTGCGCGCTTTACCCAGAATCGACCCCAAGAAAATCTTCGAGATTTTCAAAATCGGTTACTCCTTTTGTGGCAGTCACTTGCGTTTTTCGACCCACCGA
>JAQTVL010000357.1 GCA_028706835.1 Phycisphaerae bacterium
CAACGGCGTGGCCGCCACCACCACCATCAACACCACAACGTCGACGATCACCGGCGCGACCGGCGCCGCGGGGGCCGTTTCGGTCACCTACGGCACCATCGAGCACCTCGTGGTCAACACGGCAGCGAGCACAACGCTGGCGTTCACCGGCTCAAGCCTGTACCAGGTTACCCCGGGGGCCGCCCTCGACGCCGGGCAGGTTATCGCCGGCACGCTGCCTGTCGATTTTCTTGGCTTGGGCAGCGGCGAGACGCTGAGCCTGACCGGGACGGCCGGCAGCGATACGATCACGGTGAACGGCACGGCGGTCAACGACACGATCAGCGTGGCTGCGTCGAGCAACGTAACCCTCGCCGGGCGAGCGGTCATCGACCCGACGAGCATCGAGAGCCTGGCGATCAATGGCCTGGCCGGCGACGACCAGATCAACGTCACCGGCGGGCACGCCTACAGCGGCGGGGTCACGGTCGAGGGCGGGGGGCCATCCGCCAGTGACGTGCTCTACCTCACCGGAGCTGCGGCAACGGTCGAAACAGTGGCGGTCGCCCCGAGCGGCTCGAACAACACCCAGCAGACGGTAACGGGGCTGACCGGCGGCACGCTGACGGTCAGCGGAGTGGAAACAATTCGCTACACCGGCGCCGGCGCCGACGACACGCTGACAGTCGCGTTGGGCGCGGGCGACGACACCGCCGTGCTCCAGGGCGGGACGTTCGCCGGCGACGTGGTGGAATCGTCCAGCCTGCCGAACGTTGAGTTCACCGGCGTGGCGACGTTTGTGCTGGATACGGTGGAAGGCAATGACGTGGTCACCGTGCGTCCGCAGTATCTCGTGGGCGCGACCGCGGCCAACTACCAGACGACCGCCAGTTCGAGCGCCCGGTATACCCTGGTCGTTGACGGCGTGGAGGGCGGCAGCGACAGCTTTACGGTCACCAACCCGGCCGGAGCGCCCACGGTGGCTGTGGCTCTCGGAGGGCGGACCGTCACGGCGATCTCCGCGGCGGGTCTGAACCGGCTGGTAATCGCGGGCCTGGGCGGCGACGACTCGGCCTCGATTAACGTCGACACGGCTACCAGCGACGTGATTCCCGTTCCGATCACGTTCGACGGCGGGGCCGGGGCTGACACGCTGATCGTCGGCGGCTCGCCGACCACCGCCGTCGATGAGGTCATCCAGACCATCGGCGCCAACCCCGGCGACGGTCGACTGCTCTACCAGAGCGCGGCTGACGCCGCCCTGATGATCATCGACTACGCCAACCTCGAGCCGGTGGTGGATTCGGTTGCGGCCACCACACTGACCGTGGTCGGCACAAACGGGAACAACGCGATCAACTACTCCGAGGGCACCGCCGACACGACCGGCATCGTCTCGGTCGACGGCAACGAGGTCATCGCATTCTCCAACAAGACCAACCTGGTGCTTGACGGGCAGGCTGGTGACGACACGATCCACCTGAACAACCCGAGCACGCCGGACGGTCTGGCCAGCATCACCGTCAACGGCGGCGACCCAACCGCCAGCGATACGCTCATCGTTAACGGCACGGCGGCGACGACTACGGTTGCCACCGCGACCACCAGCATCACAGGCGCCGGCCCGGTTGCCATCACCTACGCCGCGATCGAGCACCTGACCGTGAACGCCGGCGCCAGCACCACGCTGGCGGTAACCGGCTCAGCCAGTTACATCGTCACCCCGGGCGTGGCAGCTGACGCCGGCGAGGTGCAGACGGCCGCGATCCCGATCGCGTTCGTCGGCCTGGGCAGCGGAGAAACGCTGTCGCTGGCGGGCGTGGGCGGGGCCGACAGCATCACGCTGAACGGGGCCGCCGGCAACGACATCTTCACGGTCGCGGCCACCACCGGCAACGCCACGGTCACCGGCCGGGCAACCGTCGCCCCGACTGGCATCGAAGCTCTGACGCTCAACGGCCAGGACGGCGACGACACGTTCACCGTGACCGGCCCGCAGTCGTACACGACGATCAACCTGGTCGGCGGCGACCCGTCCGGGTCGGACGTAGCCACGGTCGCGGGCGACGCCTCAGCCGCCCTGACCGTCACGTTGGGCATCGCAACCCCAACGGCAACGGGCGGCGGACTGGGCGCGATCAACCTGTCCGGCATCGAGACCGTCAACGCCTCCAACGGCGCGGCCGCCATCAACATTGACGGCGGAACCGGTCCCGATTCCTTCGTCGTCACGCCGACCGGCGCGAACACCGCGACCGTGCAGGCCAACGGCGCCAGCCCGGTCGTCAACACGACCAACACAGGCGCCCTGCTCATTCAGGCGGCCGGCGGCGGCAGCAATTCGCTGACGGTCAACGCCACCGGCGCGGTTGACACCATCGACGCGGACATCAGTGCCGCGACCATCAATACCGGGTTGAAGGTCGTCACCTACACGGCGGCGAACATTGACGCCGTGACGGTGAACAGCCTGGCCGGCGCGGACGCGATCACCGTGACGCCCGGCGCCGAGCCGTTGTTCGTGGATGGGGGCGATCCGATCGGCGTGTTACCCGGCGACCAGTTGACTGTGGTGGCTACTGGCGGGACGGTCACATACGCGGCCGGTCCGGAGACGGACCAGGGAGGCATCAATGTCGGAGCGAACGGCACGGTCAGTTGGGACAATATCGAGACGGTAAACGTGTCCGGCCCAAGCTCGGTGCTCGTCACCGGGACCAACGGCGACGATGACATCACTGTTATCGCCCGCGACGACTCGACCCATTCGGTCCTGGCCACAGCGACCCCCGGCGAGCAGGATTTCACCGTTTCGGTCAACCAGGGTCAGGAGGTCCTGTTCATCGATGCCCCCACGCTCTACATCGATGCGCTGGCCGGCGATGACGACATCAATGTTCGCGCCCCCGCCCCGAACGGGGCCGACTGGAACGTCGATCTGTTCGTCGCCGGCGGGGTCCCCGGCGCCAGCGACAAACTCGTATTCGAGACGCCTGGAGTCAACACGGTCGCCTTCACGCCCACCGGCGCCGATACCGGCACAATTCTGCTCGATCAGCCGACCAATGACTCGACGTTCACCCTCGGCGCCTTCACCGTGGGTTCCTACATCTCCTCGCCAGGCGGGATTGAGCGAGTCGTCTACGACGCCCGCTCGACCGCTGACACTCTGACCGTCAACGGCGCTGCCGTCGTCAACGACACGTTCGTCGTCACCGCGGGTGACACCATCGGCTCGGGCAGCGTTCGCGTCAACGCCTTCCTGGCGCTGGACTTTACGGCCTTGTCGAGCGGCTCGACGCTCACGATGGCCGGCAACACCGGCACGGATACGCTTGTTTACGAGGCAGCCGCCACGAACGACACCTTCGCCGTCGCCGCCACAACGGGCGCGGTAACGCTGGCCAACCAGGCCGGCACACATGTCGTCCTTACCCAATCCGGCGTAGAAGCCCTGCGACTGGTTGGTTTGGCCGGCGACGACACGTTCACCGTGAACGGCGGCCACCCGTACAGCGGCGGGATCACGGTCGAGGGCGGGGATCCGTCGGCCAGCGACGTGCTGTATCTGACGGGTGCGGCGGGCGCGACGGCTGAGACGGTGGCGATCGCCCCGAGCGCATCGAACAACACGATGCAGACGATCACCGGGCTGACCGGCGGCACGCTGACGGTCAGCGGCGTCGAGGTCATCCGCTACACCGGCGCCGACACCGACGATACCCTGACGGTAGGCCTTGGCGATGGCAGCAACGTCGCTCGCGTCGAAGGCGCGGGGCTGAGCGTCGACCGGGTGGTTTCGGACAGCCTGCCGGTCGTCGAGTTCACCGGACTGGACGGCTTTACCCTGGCCGGCGGCTTGGGCGGGGCGGACACCCTCACCTTCGCCATCCGGGCCCTGGGCGGGGCGACCGCGGCCAACTACCGCGTCGGGACCAACACCGCCGGCACGGTGGTGATCGAGGGCGACGGCGAGAACGACGCCTTGACTGCGGTCGATGCGTTGGGCGGCGGCTTCGCCGTGAGCGACACGTTCGGGCACACAGTAACCGGCAACACCGTGCCGGCTCAGCTCGTGGTGAACACCCTGGGCGGCGATGACACGTTGACGGTGGACGTGACCGCCGGTTTCGTTGTTCCGCCGGTCACCTTCGACGGCGGGGCGGGAATCGACCGACTCGTCGTCTCCGGCACGCCGGTTTCCGCGGTCGACGAACTCATCCAGACCGTGGGCGCCAACCCCGGCGACGGCCGGCTGCTATATCAGGACGGCGCCAACGCCACCCTGATGACCATCGACTATGCGAACCTCGAACCGGTGATTGACTCGGTGACGGCCACGACGCTGACGGTGGTCGGCACGAACGGCAACAACGCGATCAATTACTCCGAGGGCACGGCGGACACGACCGGCATCGTCGCGGTTGACGGCAACGAGACGATCGAGTTCTCCAACAAGACCAACCTGGTGATCGACGCCCAGGCGGGCGATGACACGATCCACCTGAACAACCCGAGCACGCCGGACGGCCTGGCCAGCATCACGGTCAACGGCGGCGACCCGACCGCCAGCGACACGCTGATCGTCAACGCCACGGCAGCGACGGTAACGGTGGCGCAGTCCACGCGCATTATCACCGGCGCCGGGCCGGTATCCATTACGTACGGCACGGACATCGAAGACCTGACGGTGGTCGGCGGCACGGCCATGACCAACCTGACCATCACCGGCTCGACCGGCTACGAGTACACGCCGGCGGCGGCGACCGATGGCGGCACCGTGTTGACCGACACGATCCCGGTAACGTTCACCGGCCTGGGTTCCGGCGAGACGCTGGGCCTGACCGGGACGGCCGGCAGCGATACGATCATCGTGAACGGCACAGCCAACAACGACACGATCAGCGTGGCTGCGTCGAGCAACGTAACGTTCGCCGGGCGGGTGGTCATCGACCCGACGAGCATCGAGAACCTGGTAATCAACAGTTTGGCCGGCGACGACCAGATCAACGTCACCGGCGGTCACGCCTACAGCGGCGGGATCACGGTCGAGGGCGGGGATCCGTCGGCCAGCGACGTGCTGTATCTGACGGGTGCGGCGGGCGCGACGGCTGAGACGGTGGCGATCGC
>JAQTVL010000358.1 GCA_028706835.1 Phycisphaerae bacterium
AGCCGCCCAGCCCGGTGAACGGCAGAGGCCTCAGCATCGCGTCCAGCCGGGCGAACTCGTTTGCGACGTGCGCCAACACCGTGCCGTCGGCGGCCACGCTCATTTCATGAATGCCGTTCGACTTCGGGTCCAGCGGCAGGGCGAACCGTTCGGCTCTGCCGCTGCGGCCGTCGAAACGGATGTACTGGCTGAACATGCCGCTCTTGGCGTAGACCAGGTCCCGCGGGCGGTCCATGCCGATCATCGTCGGCTGGAGCAGTTCGCCGGAAACGCTTATCGCCGTCGCCTTCAGCCCGTCCTGGCCGTCCTCGATCCGCATCAGTCGCCCGCCGCGATTGGCGGCGTTCGCGTTCGCGTTCACGTTCGCCACAAACAGCACGTTCGCCCCCGGCGTCTTATCCATCGCGAGATACGGCCGGCCGAGCCCAAGGGGCATGCTCGCCGACGGCTTCTCGGCGGCCAGCGTGTCGAACTTCAGCAGGGTTCGCTCCTTGAAGCCGGCGACGACGTAGAGTGCCCCCGCGGGGCTGACCCGCACGAACTGGGGCCACTCGACCTTGAGTTGCCCGACCAGTTTGCCCCTGGCGCTGAAGACCGCCACGCGATGATTGCCGCGGTCGGCCACGTAGATATTGCCTTCGGCGTTGGTGTCCAGGCCGGCGGGGTCTTTCAGCCCGGCCTCGCCGCTGCCGGGCTGGTCGGGCGTGCCGATCAGCGCGACCAGTTTGGCGTCCTCGTCCCAGGTGGCGGCAAAGACGGCGTGGCGGGCGCCGCTGATGTAGATCGTCGCCCGGTCGGGCGAGGCGGCCAGGCAGATCATGCCCTCCATGTTCGTGCCCAGCGACGGGCCTACGAAGCCCGCCTTCAGCGGCGCGCCGCCGTCGGCAGCCAATCGCAGCAGCCGACGCTCGAACGGTTTCTGCTTTCCACCCGGGCCGAGAAGCCGATTGGAATACCGCGTGCCGTTGTACACCTCGCTGCGCATCGCGGCCGTGGCGAACACCAGGTCGCCATCGGGCATGACCAGCGGCTCCTGCCACGATCGCCACTCGTAGTACGGCAGCATCGTCCGCGGCACACGCGTCCCGTCGTCGAGCGTCAGCTCGTCGAACGGCGCGACGCGCTCCGCCGGCAGGTTGCCCGGCCGGGGCATGATCGTCCGGACATATTCGCCCTGGCCGGTGAGAATCAGGAATCGCCCATCCTGCGTGTCGCGCCCGGGCGAGCTGAGCACATAGAGCGACCCCTTCGGCCCGATCGCCAGGCCATGCACCTCTTCGATCGCCTTCGGATCGAAGCCGAACAACTTGTCGAACTTCGGCGTCAGCCCAATCGCCACCTCAATGCGATACTGCCCCGGGGCGACCGCCCGGCCGGCGTCGTCGGTTCCGTCCCAGATGAGCTGCTGCTTCAACGAGTCCGCCTGAAGTGGCGGAGGGGCCTTTTCCTTCGGCCCCAGCCGGCCGGCCGCCAGATGCCGCACCGCCCGGCCGGACTCCTCGCGGACGGTAACAGCGACATCGGTCGCCTCGCTCACGGCGAACTTGACAATCGTCTTGCCGCCGTCCTGCGTCACCGCCGGCTGCTCGGTGAAACTGGCATCCGCCAACGCAATGCCCGCGATGGTGGCCACCCACGTCAACGCCAGAAAAGTTCGCATGGCTGCTCCTTGGTGAATAGACCTGTTGGATACGTGCCACACAGTATGCAACGATCGCTTGTGCGCGGCAAGCCTTCGCCGCATAATGTGGAGGGCCTTCGGGAGGAAAACGAGTTGAATCGCGAACATGCCCTCATCGGGTTTTCAACCCTCAGGCAATCGCCTCGGACCTACGAAATGATCGAGTTTGCGGTCGACGTGGCGGGCCCGCCCCAATCGCCCGGCCGATCGTCGCTGATGGCTGTTGACCTGGAGGTGCGAACCCCGGCGGGCGAGTTGCTTTGCGTGCCGGCCTATTGCGACGCCCCGCCGGGCGGGCAACCCGCCGGGTGGCGGGTTCGCTTCGCCGGGGCCCAACCCGGCACCTACACCTCCACGCTCGTCCTGACGCTCCGCGGCCAGAGGGCCGACAGCATTCCGGGGCCGACCTTCTCGATCGAGCAGCAGGCAGGGCAAGGTTACATCCGGCGCGCCGCCGCCAGCCGCTACCTCCAGTTCGATGACGGCGCCGCCTACCTGCCCATCGGCCAGAACGTCTGCTTCACATCCGCCAAGGCCAGGACGATCCCGGTCTATCCTGACCACGACCGTTACGTGCCCTCCCGGGCGCCGGACCTGGCATGGGACGAGGCCTACTCCCGCTGGTTCAGCCGAATGGCCGAGTGCGGCGCGAACTGGGCCCGCCTGTGGATGGGCTCGCCGGACTTCGACCTGCTGGATGGCCAGCCGTGGGTGTTCAACGCGGAGCATGGGCGGCGGCTCGATCGCCTGTTCGAGCTGGCGGACACGCACGGCATCCACATCTGCCTGTGCCTCGATTATTTCCGCACGATCGCCGAGGCGCCCGAGGCCATCTCGACCGCGCATTTCTTCTCCGCTCGCGACCGGGCCTGGGGCCGGCTGCTGCTGGCGGAAGGCGGAACGAGGAACGCCGACCTGTTCACCACGCCGGCGATCGAGGAACTGCTGCGAGACCTGATTCGGTATTGCGTCGCCCGCTGGGGCTACTCGACGCGATTATTTGCCTGGGAACTGTGGAACGAGATCGAGTGCCTGATAGACGTATCGAAGCCGGAGCACATCGAATGGGTGCGGCGGGCGACGCATCACGTTCGCAGGACCGATCCGTGGCGGCACCTGGTCAAGTCCTCCGCCCACGTCAGGACCAGCCGGCAGTTCTGGGGCCACGACTTCGGCGATATCAACGACATCCACATGTATTTCGGCTGGATGGGAACGGAGACCGCCAAGGACCTCGCCCGCCTGGTGGAGGAATACACGACCGAGATTCGCGGGGAAGCCGACCCGTTCATCGTTGGCGAGATGGGGCTGGCCCGCGAGGTGAACACGAGCGAGTACGGGCTGACCGCCGATCTGGCGGACCGGGATCGCGACGGGGTCGCGCTCCACGAATCGCTCTGGGCGGGCGTGTTCATCGGCGGCTGCGGCACGGGCATGGTCTGGTGGTGGGACGAGCACGTCGACTTCAACGACCAGTATTGGCGGTTCAAAGGCATCTCGCGATTCGTTCGCGATGTGCCATGGAACAAGGAACCGTTCCGCCACGTGGCCGCCCGGACCAGCAGCATGGACCTGCGGGCATGGGAACTGCGAGGCAAGTCGCTCCGGCTGATCTGGGTGCAGAGTCTGCGTTTCACCTGGTGGAACGTGATTCATGGCGCCCGGCTGTCGCCGATTGGCGGCGCCTGGCTCACCCTCGAAGGCGTTGAGCCCGGCGGCTACGAGTTGGAATGGTGGAACACCGAGACCGGCGAGATCACCGCCACCAGCCGGGCCACCGCCGCCGGGGCCACGCTCCGCTTTGAGCTTCCTGCCATCAGCAAAGACGTGGCCCTGAAGGTTCGGCCGGTCGGACCCTAGCACCACAGCGCAACATAGGCCGTTTTTCGTAGCATGGGCATCTCGCCCATGATTTTCGGGGCCGTCCCGGCCCCGAAAACCCACGGGCGAGAGGCCCGGGCTTGTTCGTGAGCACTGTTGCATGGAGTGCAAATTCCGTTCAGGCGGTTCGACGGCGGCGAATCGCCGCCCCGATCATGCTCAGGCCGCCGAAGGCCAGGAACGCCATCGTCGCCGGCTCGGGGACCGACGTGAAGAACACCACCTCGCTCAGGCCGGCGTAGGAGCCGCCGTACGCCCCACCGAAGGTCCCGATGTTGTTGAACCGCAGGTACCGCGTGGTGATCGGCGTGGGCAGGGTCCAATCGAAACCGGTATAGGTGTCGAACCCGGTACCCGAGACGCCCCCGTTCAAGTCATACGTGATCGTGCCGTTGCCCCCGATGCTTGACAGATCCACGCCGGTCAGGGCGTTGGTCCATGTCCCGTTCCCGTTGCCCATAAAGGCAGCGGCGTCACCGGTTTGAAGGCTCACGGTCTTCATGCCGCGATAAGAGAAACTGTAGTAGCCGGAGTGGTCGAATCCCGAAACCCACTCGTTGTAGTTCCAGATGTGAATCTTCGATATCGTGTAGGTCGCGCCAAGGTCCCAGGCAATCCATACGTTCGACATTCCGGTTCCGGCCTCACCCGTATGACCCACGTTATTCGCGGTGGTCAGCCACATATTGCCGGTAGCACCAGTGCCCGCGGTCCCGGTCGGGAAGGTACTCCATGCCATTCCACTCCCGTTCGATACATTCCACGCATAGCGGGTGCCGTATTCGGCATAGCTGCTCGACGCCTTCACCGAATTGGTGCCCGCGGCAATGCCTCCGGCCGTATCGGCCAGGGCCATTGCCCGCAAGTCGATGAAGTCCGCCTCGGCAGAACTGGCCGATACAAGACAGGCCAGACCGACCGCCATCGCCGCCAGCACCGGATTCCGCAACATCGTCTTCATGGTCCCACTCCCTGATTACGCCCCTTGACACCCAAGAGGCAAAGGCTTCGCCGTCACACCTCGTGTCGGGCCGACCATCGACCCGCTGCATTGTGTATAGAGCAAACGGCGTGCCAGAAAGGGCGACAATAGGCCGAAACCTTGAACCCACGATGACGTAACCTATTGAGCCGCAATGCAATAGAACATTACTGCAATCGGTGTCCGTAACCCGGTGCGAATGTGGTGCTATTTGCGGAATATCAACACGGAAGACGCACAGTGCAACCACCTGTCACAACGACAGCACTATCAACATGTTACGTTTGTTGCGTAGAATCAACATCGGGGAGGCCGATGTGACCGGCCGCTACTCGGCCGGTTCGCATAGAGTCGCGTCCGGGTATTCCAGGCTGCACTTGAGCGTAACCACCGGGACCTCGCCCAGCGTCGTCTCACGAAGCAATCGGACGGCTGTGCTGCCGAGTTCCTCTGCCCGGCCCGCGCTGGCCAAGGTCACCGGGTTTTCAAATCCGACGTGCTCGAAACTGCTGCCGACGGCAATCAGGTTCAGTCGCCCGGG
>JAQTVL010000359.1 GCA_028706835.1 Phycisphaerae bacterium
GCCCTCGGGTGTCACCCCCGCCCCATCCCCCGAACCGCCGGCTTCCGACTTGTCGTTTCGCGATCTGACCTCTTTGCTCGACTCCCCCATCGACGTCCTCATCGTCGAGCTCGACGCCGCCACCCCGGAGGGTTATCGTCGCCTCAAAGGCGTGGACGCCTTCGAGCGAGTCACCGCCGCGATGCAGCAACTCCTGGCGATGCGATCCCAGCGAGCCGGGCCGTCCTCGGCCCCGCCGCCGTGCGACGCGAGCCCCCTACCCCGCGCAACTGAACCAGGAGCGCCCGACGCGCGTATCAATTCCGAATTCCGCATTCCGCATTCCGAATTCCCCCAGCCCGGCCCGCTGTTGGTCGCGGAACTCGTCAAGTGCCCCGCCACCCTCGCCGAGATGGAGGAGTTCTTCGACCGCTGGCGATTCGCCGACGAGTCAAACCTGGCCGGCCTGCACGACTACGCGGGCCAGTTCCACTCCCCCGCCGGCCCAGGCTGGCCGACCTGCCCCCCGCGCCGCCGGCCTTGCGTCCGCGTGGCCCGCCGCCTGACGATCCTGTCCGACGGAACAGTCCCGCAGTGCGACATCGACTTCGCCGCCACCGCCCCGCTCGGCAGCATCAACGAGCAGACCCTCGACGAGATTTGGTCGTCAGTCGCAACCCAGCAGTTGCAGGCCGACCATCGAGACTTGAAACTGGGCAATCGTCCGCTATGTCAGCGTTGCGACCAGTGGAACAGGCCATGAATCGGTTATCCGCAGATTACGCAGATTAAGAGGATTTACCACAGAGATCACAGAGGTCACAGAGGAAGAGGAAGAGGAAGAGGAAATGCAAAGTGCAAAATGAAAAATGCAAAATGAGAAATGAGGTCGGGAGATCGTCTCCTCTTCAGTTTTCGATTTGCATTTTGAACTTTGCATTCTGCATTTCCTTCTTCTCTGTGTTCTCTGTGCCTCTGTGGTGAAATCGTCTTTGTCTTTCTAATCTGCGTCAATCTGCGAAATCTGCGGATAATCCGTCTTCGCCGTTTATTCTTCGTGCCGCTTGGTGTCCTTGGTGTCTTGGTGGTGAATCCGAGTTTCCGCAGCCAGCGAGGTCTCTATGTTTCACAACCGTCACGTCACAGCCATCATCATCGCCCGCGGCGGCTCCAAGGGGTTGCCCGCGAAAAACCTTCGCCCGCTGCTGGGCAAGCCGCTGGTCGCCTGGTCCATCGACCACGCCAAGGCCATGCGGTCCGTCGACCTGATCGCGCTTTCAACCGAGGACGACCGCATCGCCGCCGTCGGGCGCGACGCCGGCATCCGCGTGATCCTCCGCCCGATGGAGTTGGCGAACGACACCGCCCGCGTGGACGACACCATGCGCCACGCCGTCCGCGAACTCGAATCCTCGTTTAGCCGCACGACCGAAGGTCGGCGCTTGGAACGTTCGCAATCGGAAGGCACGTCCAGCCGCAACGCCGACCCACCCTCACCCCTGCCCCTCTCCCAAGGGGAGAGGGATAAGCATCTCGACATCCTCCTGATGCTCTACGGCAACGTCCCCGTCCGCCGCCCGGGCCTGCTGGACACCGCGGTGTCGATCCTGGCCACGACCGGCTGCGACAGCGTGCAGAGCTTCGCCCCGGTCGGCAAGCATCACCCGTGGTGGATGTATCAGATGGACGCCGAAGGCCGGGTGAACTGGTACGACGACCACAAGGTCTATCGCCGCCAGGAGCTCCCCCCGCTCTACGTCCCCGACGCCGCCGCCATCGTCCTCCGCCGCGACGTGCTGATGGAGGCCGAGAACCGCCCCGCCGAGCCCCACGCCTTCTTCGGCCGGGACCGCCGAGGCCTCGCCCAGAACCCCGACGCCACGGTGGACGTTGACACGGAAATCGACCTGCTGGTGGCTGAGGCGATGCTGAAACGCCTGGAGAGTCGCTGAGGGCGCCGCTGAGGCGCTGAGGACGCTGAGAAGAAGAGAGGAAGACGAAGAGGAAGAGGGAAAAGAAGAGGAAGAAGAGAGAAAAGGTCGCCCACGATGCGCCACGAATGAGTCAGGAACCAGCCGCTTTAGGTCTTCCCACGATAAAGGCACCAGAAGTAGGCGGCTGACTGCTCCGTTGGATTTGGGGGCCGGTGATGGAAGTACTCGCGTCCTTCGTGCGGGATGACATCGGCCACCATGTCGGCACTCACGCCTTCGGGCCACGCGGGGAAATCCACGGCATTGCCCGTGACAAACGGGAGTCGCCTACCGTCTTTCAGGACAACGGTAAAAAGAACATACCCCATCCCCGACTCACCGGCTTTATAGAGAGTGTTGGCGAACTCCGGTGCGATTCGCTGTGGGCTGTTGCGAATCTGCCGGACCCGCTCAATCGAAACCCACGACTTTGCCCGATCGTCCCACGGCCAGACTCCCCATACGATCTTGTACGAGTTCGCCTCAACAACGTAGACCCGTGTCAAGATGGAGGAATCGTCCATGACAACGAGACAAGGACGATAGTCCATATATCCGTCCGTTGTCGGAGGCACTTGTTGGAGTTGAGCGAGCAGTTCAGGCGGGATTTCCCGAAGCTCTTGAATGTTCATCACGGCAATCCCCTCTGCCCCTCTGTCTCTCTGTCTCTCTGCGTTCAACTTCCTCGCCGCTCTTCGTGTCGATTCGTGGCCCTTCGTGCCCCTTCGTGTTGGCCGTTCTTCTCAGCGTCCTCAGCGGCTCAGCGGCGACACTTCACTTCCCCAACTCCCGGCTCCTCGCCGCCGCCGCCCGCACCGCGGCTCGCAGCGACTCGGCCACCTCGCGGCGGTCCCGCTACGTCGTAGTCCAGAGTCGATCCGGCCCGCCGGCGGCGCGGAAGCATACGGGACAGATCGGCGCCCAATCCAATCCATACAACAGATTCAGCCCGTCCGCGCCCTTGAGCGAAAGGCCGCCGGCTGAAATGCCGTGTTGGGTCGCACACTCAGCACAGAACCATATCGGACCGAGCTTGAAGTCGTTGTATTCCACCGTGATCGACGCCAGTTCGCCGAGGTGTCCGCCCGTCGCAATCCGTTCCGCAATATGCCGACACCCACCCGCCGAACCGTGACCGCCGTGTTGGGGGCAGAGCACAAATGGCATTCTGGTTCCTTCGCCGTTCTTCGTGTCCTTCGTGCGCCTTCGTGCCCCTTCGTGTTGGCCGTTTCTTAATCTGCGTCAATCTGCGAAATCTGCGGATAAGCCGTTTCTTCGCCGTTTTACTTCCCCAGTTCCCGGCTGCGCTCCGCCGCCGCTCGCACCGCCGCTCGCAGCGACTCGGCCACCCCGCGGGCGTCCAGCAGGTCCGTCGCCGCCTGCGTCGTGCCGTTCGGGCTGGTCACCCGGCGGCGAAGCTCGCGCGGGGACGCACCGGATTGCGTAAGCAGCTTGGCTGACCCCGCGCACGTCTCCGTCGCCAGCAGCAGGGCGTCCGCCTCAGATAACCCCTCCTCGACCCCAGCCGCCGCCATCTGCTCGATCAGGTAGAAGAAGTACGCCGGCCCGGACCCCGACACCGCCGTCACCGCGTCGATCAGGCCCTCGTCGTTCAGCACGACGGTGCGGCCCGCCGACTGGAACAAGCGAACGGCCCACGCCAGGTCGTCATCGGTTGCGAACTTCCCCTTGACCAGCCCGCTGACCCCCGCCCCCGCCAGCATCGGCGTATTCGGCATGACGCGAACCACGCGGGGAAGAAATGCGGAATTCGGAATTCGGAATTCGGAATGAACAGCACCCAGCCCCGCCTCGATCTTCGCGCTCGACCAGCCCGCGGCGATCGAGATGACCAGCGTGTCCGCCGCGATCACCGGCCCCAGTTCCGCCAGCGTTTCCGCCATCTTCTGCGGCTTGACCGCGAGCACCAGCCGCCGCGCCGCCCGCGCCGCCAAGCCATTGTCAGCCGTGTCCGCCAGCCCCAAGCCGGCGAACAGATCGCGCCGCCCCTGGGCCGGGTCGCTGACGATCATGTCCTCAGCCTTGAGCAGGCCGGCCGACAGCACCCCGCGTACAATCGCCTCCGCCATATTCCCGGCGCCGATGAATGCAAGCTCGTAGGTGGGCATAGACGCACTCCAAAACGGCCTATCCGCAGATTACGCAGATTTCGCAGATTCGAAGAGGAAAATAGGGTATCTGTTTAGCGGGTTGACCGGCACACGCGACCGGTTTGTTGGGTCCAGTCTGACTGTCCCACCCGCCAGTGTCAATCGTTTTCCAACAGTTCAGCAGGGCGGCCTCGTTTGCCTCGAACGAGTCGGCGAACCGCGCCAGCCGGCGTCAGGCCTGCGGGGCCGCCGCCCTCAGGTAGGCGTCGTAGGTGGCCTGGCTGAACTGCACGAGTCGCACACATTTGATGCCCGGCCGGCGCGGCAGTTCCTCCGCCAACGTCTTCCAGACCACCCGGGCGGCGTCTTCGAGCGGGTAGCCGTAGACGCCGCAACTGATCGCGGGGAATGCGACCGAGGCCGCGCCCAGTTCGGCGGCCACCTCCAGCGAGCGGCGATAGGCGCTAGCCAGCAGGCGGGCGCACTCCTCCGCCCGGCGATCGTTGTAGACCGGGCCGACGGCGTGAATGACCCAGCGTGCGGGCAGGTGGCCGGCGATGGTCGCCTTCGCGTCCCCAGCCGGGCAGCCGCCGAGCTCGCGGCAGGCAGCCAGGATCGCAGGCCCGCCGGCCCGGTGGATCGCGCCATCGACGCCGCCCCCGCCGGCCAGCCGGCTGTTGGCTGCGTTCACGATCGCATCGACGCGCTCGGTGGTGATGTCGCCGATAACCATTTCGACCGTCGCGCCGCCGAAGGTTTGCGTGAACATGGGGACCTCCTGAATCCGCCCGTATTCTACCGCCGGAGCGGGGAAAGAGAGCACGGGCTGTTTCGCCACCGACCTGGGGCGTGACGTGTCAGCAACGGCGTCCGTCCTTTTGTGGAGTGCGGGAGCGCAGCTACCGCTTTCCCTGGCATACCCGATTACCGTGGCATTCCACCCCGACCCCGGCCATCGCTTGCCTCTTCGCAGCAGCCAAAGATGGCATGAGTCAAGGCGGTTTCCCGCAGGTCCGTCG
>JAQTVL010000360.1 GCA_028706835.1 Phycisphaerae bacterium
CACTGGCGGCATGCAGTAGTTAAAAGAAACCTCCTCCCCACTGAGCATGGGGAGCACATCCTCATGCCCGCAGTCTAACGGATGGGCTTGGGTTGTCGAATGACATGGACAACGAGCTTGCCCGCGAGATACTCGCGGTGTGCCCCGATGAGCACGGAGAAGACAAGCTCGTGGTCCACCACCTCGGCAGTGACGTGGGCTGTCGAGCGCGTGAAGTATGCCCACCGTCCGGCCTCGTCAAAGGCCGTCGCAGGGTCGGTTGTTTGGCAGGGACAGCGCATGGCGGGGACTCCACAGGGGGCCGGAAACGAAAACGCCCACCAGGTTGCGCCTCGCGGCGTCTGGTGGGCGTTTCGGCGTCGGGCCGAATGCCGGGCCGGCTACAGTGCCGCGGCCCGCAGGCTGGCTTTCTCGGCCGCGAGGCGAGCCGCATCGGCCCGGAGCCGCAACGCGGCGTGAGCTTCGGCCCGGAAGCGGGGCGACGGGTCACAGGCTGCGACGCGAGCCAACTCCAGGCATGGGATGCTCCCTGCGCTGTGAATCTCCCCACACCAGTCGCAGGTCGGCAGGAAGGGGCGTGGGTCGGGGATGAGATCGAGGCGAGTCATCTGGACTTCGGACATGGGTAGATCCTTGGGATTGGGGGTTAGGGTGTCCATCCCCGGCCCCGTCCTGCCCCGGACGGGACCAGAGGGGAGGCCCTAGCCCGCGGGCTACTTCTTGGAGAAGTGCTTGTCGTGCTTGGCGAGCAGCGCGGCCAGCGCGGACCGACCCGGTTCGGTGGCCAGCAGCGAGGCCAGCGACCAGGGCATGTTCACGGGGAAGCGCATGCCCCGGGGGTAGAACGAGAGCCACCCCTTAGCGGAGACGGCGTACTGCACGCTATCGGAGGTGGCCGCGGCCTGCGCCTTGTAGTCGTCGATCGAGAGCTTGCCGGTGGCCAGCAAGGCCAGCAAGTCATCGGCCGACGGGCCGCCGACGGCGAACGGCGTCTTCGGGACACGGGGGGGGTCGCGGTCAACCGCAGCGGGGGCCGTACTGGCGGCCGTCGCAACCCGATCGGCCGTGTTGGCCTTCTCGGAGTTCGCCAGCGACTGGAGGCGCATGAGCATTTGCTCTTCGGTGATGACACCCTGCGCATGGAGGCTCTTGACAGCGTTGATCGCTTCCAGGGTGGACGAGACGTTGGCGGGGATACTGGACATTGGGTAGCTCCTTGGTACTGAGACTGTGATGGTGTAACCCATTGCCGTGCAACGGGTTGCGGCCGATCGCCGCGGTGCGACGGCCTGATTTTAGCCCCCTCGTTTGGCGAGAAAGTCAAGTCGCCGGTTGCAAGTCGTTGCGGCGAAACGAGATAAAAAAAACCGCGCGGCGTCCATTTTCGATGTGGACACGAGACTCGCGGCGTAAGTCGAAGCGGCGAAACGACTTGCGATTCGACCCTTCCAATTCGGGGGGCCGCGCACTGAGTTGGCGTCGGAGGACATGCCTTTGGGTGGAGTATCGAGAGGAGATACAGTGCGAGGGAGGGGGTGTCATGCACGCGCCCCAATCCTATGGGAACGGGCCATACCACCCATCGGTCGGTTGCGAAACGACGCTCCTCGCGCGAGGGGAGAACGATGGGCTGGACCGCGAGCACGGGCACGAGTCGCGCGTGTACGCGCACGCACGCAGGCACGCACGCGCACGCGGCCCATTCCCACCCCGGCCGGGCCCCCCATTGGCGTGACCATAACTGTAGGTTCCCGCCCGAACATTTCCACTCAAACCGCCCTACCCCCTCCGCTGGTACCGTGAGGGTATCGGTTCACGAGGAGTCCCCTTGGGGCGTGTCTGGCGTGCCTAGTGTTCCCGGAGTGCCACGCGGGCCTTTCCTGGGGCACCTTCCCTGGAGGTCGCTTCAGGGGCTACCTCACCCTAGATAGTGGCGAGGGTATGTGGAGAGCGTTACCGCGGGTAACGATCCGGTAACGATCCGGTAACGATGGGGGTGGCCGCGCTGCTGACTTGCGCGCTGCACATAGTAAAGAGGAAGAGCGGGAAAACTACCCGAATTTGTTTCAGATATGTTCCGTACCGAACGGCCTCGGGGCACACACGAACACGCCTCTCCTCCCCTCACCCCCCCTACCCCCCCTCTCCCCTCATCAGAAAGCGGCGGTTTTCGCTTCGGGAGGAATCATACCCTGGAGCGGAGCGGAAGGGAAGACCTGGGCCAGGTACTGCTGCACATCCTCCATTTCGTCACGCCACGTCTGGGTGGCGGGGATTCCAGACGGTGTGGAAGCGACGTTAGCTCCACTGGGTGGCGAGGGTTGCAGTGGTCCCATCTTGGCCTGTTGGGCGGCCATTGCCTTGGCCCCGGCCGTCGAGGCGATCCACTGCCCTGGCCACGATGAGGTCGAGTTCTTCGCGGTTCATCATTTCACGGTGCCGACTGTTGTTGGCCCAGGATCACGATGGCCTCGCCGCGGGCGACAGCCCGAAGGGTCTCGTTAGACACCCCCTTACAGGCGTTGACGCACGCGACGATGCGGGCGGCGTTGCCGGAGCCGCCCACTAAGCCGATGATCCCAAAGGCCGTTGGGGAATCCAGATTGGTCCCAATGATCCACGGCCACCCGCTTGTGCGGCGATCTTCTGCGGACCACGGTTCTGGTGCATACTCAGGCTCAGGGGGCGACCCCTCCGTCTTCTCCCGCCATTCGTTCTTATTCACTTTTCATCCCCCCAGTCAGTGAAACATCGCACCGAACACGGCGGCGGCTACCATGCCGGCAAGGAACGTAACGGAAAACATGATCCAGGTGGCCGTGATGACACGCCGAAAGACCCGGCTGGCGATCAGGTTTGCCGACATTTCTCGATGGAGTCGCTCGCCTTCTGCCTTTGTGTTTCGCGTTGGCCTTTCCAGGGTGTCGACGCGGACCATCAGCCGCGACACGTCCACGCGCATTTCGTTGAACTGCCTGGTAATCATATCTAGTCGATCCTTCACTCCTCATCCCTCCTCTTTGTGCAACGGACAAAAAAGCGGTCCAGGGCCTCCCGGCTCGTCCGGCAGAACACCCCGACCCGGATGTCTTCAAGCCAAACCCTCTGCCCGTTCCTGGCAATCACCCCAACTGTCGTCCAGTTCCGGATCGTCTTGGGGTGGACGTCGGCGATTTTCGCGGCCTCCTCGGGCGTGATGAGGCTCTCAATAAGTGCGTCGATGGCCATATCCACTCCGGAATAGGGGTTGGCGTAAGAATCTCGGGCAAATGATACCACGCGCGCCGTACTTTGGAAGGCAACGGCAAATCCAAGTAACCGTACCGGATAGGTAATCGGGGGTCCCAAACGAAAGGACCCCCAACATGCCAGACCTCCCGCAACCTCAAGGCCAGAACGGGGCCGGCGCTCCCCAAATGCCGGGTCCTGGCGGGCCGCCGTCCGGCTCGATGGCCGGTTTCCCGACGAGTCAACCTCCTGCCGGGCCGGTTTCTTCGGCTTCTGCCGCACCAACGACGCCGCAGGGATCGCCTCCCACCGCCCAATACGCTGGAGGCCAGGGTCAGCCCACCGCGACCGACCTTGCCATCCGATCGCTGGCCCAGCAGGGGTTGAATGTCGGATCATTCGCCTCCGACGCCGAGCTGGCCCAGTATCTCCAGCAGCAGCAGCAGCACCAGCAGCAGCTCCAGTACCTCGCCGCCATCGGCCAACGGGCGTATCCGCACCTGGCCGAGTTCGAGGAGTTCCAGCGGGCGCGGGCCTCCCAGCAAGGGCAGCCCCAGCCGGGTCAGCCGGCGCCGCAGGCCGAACCCGAGGGCTACTGGCCGAAGCGCCCCGAGTGGCGTGACGAGTGGGCCAATCTCATCGAGGTCGGTCAGGACGGCGTGGCCCGGATGAAGCAGGGCTACGAGTTCGCAGCGAATCCAGCCATCGTTGACCACTACAACAAGTACAAGCAGTGGCAGCGCGATCGACTCAACTCGCTCCTCGAAGACCCGGTCGAAGCGATTGGCAAGGGGCTCGAAGAGCGGTTTGAGCAGTGGGCCCAGTCCCGCGGCCTGGTGAGGAAGGAAGAGATTCAGGCCGAGCGGGATACCCAATTCGCCCAGGCCTTCATCCACGAGAACGCCTCGTGGCTCTTCGCCCAAGACCAGGCCGGTCAGGTGATGGTCAATCCGGCGAACGGGAAGCCCGTGCCCACAGAGGCCGGCATCCGCTTCGAGAAGAACCTTGCCGTCGCAAAAAACTACGGGGTTGTCAACCAGGAGGCCGCCGCCCAGATGGCCCTGAAGATGACGTTTGCCGAGATGACCATGGAGCAGCAGGCCGCCGGCCAGGTGGCCGTTTCGCAGCAAGCCCAGATGCAGACGCCCGGCGGACAGCCGCCCAACGCGGGATCGCCGCCGCCGACCGGCCCGATGGGGCCGACTCGCAATCCCGGCGCCGGCGGCTGGCACACGATGCCCCTCAATCCCAACGAGCCCTTCTTGGGCAACGCCGGCTTCGCCCCGAACCGGGCGGGCACGGCCATGCCATCCCCGATTTCAGCCCCGCAGAACCGTTTGTTGAGTTACCGGGAAGCCCTCATGCAGCAAGCGCAGGCCCGAGGGCTCGTCACCGGCTGAACCACCTTTCGTTCCACCATTTCGCAGAGGGCTGAAACATGCACGAACAAGAATGGTCCGAAGTCGTCGCCACGACGACTCCGGAGTATCTCAAGGGTGCAGCCGACGCGACGATCAAAGAGCATCCGGTCTTTGCCAAGTTGGAGCAGAAGCGCCGAATCCTCTTCAATCAGGCGGGCACCGAGCTGCGATGGCAGGTCAAGTTCGCCCTGCCGGACGTCGAGCCGTACACGGGCGGGGCCATCGCCTACGCCCCGAGCGACAAGCATCGCCAGTTGAGCATCGACTGGCGCGGCTACGCCCTCCCGGACATGATGTCCGAGAAGGAGAAGCTGATGAATCGGGGCAACCAAGCCCTGATCGACCGCTACGCCCGCGTGTTTCCCGACATGGAGCAGGCCATGCGGGACCTGTTCGCCATGGAGCTGTACGTGGACGGGACCACGTACA
>JAQTVL010000361.1 GCA_028706835.1 Phycisphaerae bacterium
GCCAGCGCCCCGTCGCCGCCGTCGCCTTGGAGCTTCTGGGCCCGGTCCCAGTCGCGCTTCGCCTGGTCTGCCTTCGCCTGCATCTGCCTGAGGTCGGCTTCGGCCTTGGTCACGCCGGCCTTCGCCTGGTCGATCTGCGCCCGGGCCAGGTTCACGTCGGCGGTGTACATCGAGTCGTCGATCTCAGCCAGCACCGTGTTCTCATCGACGACGGAGCCGTAGTCAACCTGCTTGCCGGCCAGGTCTTTGCCGAAGCGGATGATCTGCCCGGCGATCTGGGCCCCGACATCGACGACCTCTTCCGGCTCGACGGTGCCGGTGGCGCTGATGTTGGCGGACAGGTCGCCGCGCTTCACCTCGATGGTCCGCAGCGAGACGGGGACGGGCTTATTCCGGCTGGTCCACCAATACCACCCGCCGGCTGCCAGCCCCGCCAGGACGATCAATACGATGCCGCGTTTTAGCCAGGCCATGTGAGTCTCCCAATCACCGAGGGTTTCCTGTCGAAGTTCGTCTGTTTGTGGAGTGCGGTAGCGCAGCTACCGCTTTGGGTGGCCCGACGCCGCGCCCGCCATCCAAAGCGGGAGCTGCGCTCCCGCACTCCACAAAAGGACATTCAAATTCATCATTGCTGAACCGTTCGGCCTTCTCGCGGCCGCCCCCACATTATTTCCGCTTCCCGACGGTTTTCGACCCGCTGTTGCCAGGCCCGCCGGGGGCCAGGCCGGCCATGTGATCGTGCAGCCGCCCGAGCAACTCGCCCAGGGATTGCTGCTGCCGATCGTCCAGCCCGGCGATGATCTGCGCGACGCGGCGGCGATGGCCGGCCCTGATCCGGGTGACGAGCTTCCTGCCTTCCGGCGTCAGCCTGACGCGGCGGACGCGGCGGTCGCGCTGCGTGGTGGCTCGCTGGACCAGGCCCATGCGTTCCAGCCGATCGACCAGGCCGGTGACGCTCGGCGGGCGGACGAGCAGGCGGTCGCTCAGGTCGGTGACGCGGACCCCGCCGGGCTGGTCGCGCCCGGCTCGCTGGAGGACGCGGAGGATGCCCCACTGCGGCCCGCTGATGCCGAACCGTGCGAAGAACGGCTCCATGACGTGCCGCACGAGCCCCATGGTCCGCAGCAGCGAGCGGAACAGGGCCTCGGGCCGGCTGGACGTGGGCCTGGATGTCGCGGTCGTGGTCATGGCGTCACCGATATGTTTAGTTGACTAACTAAATGATTGGAAGGTTAGGGCGATTAGTCAATATAAAACGGGGACATCCTACCGCGTGGGGGCGGGGGTATCCACGGGTTGTGCACAGGTTGCCCACGGGGGAGGGCGGCGAATGGGGGCAAACGCGGGGAAATGGATTGAGCTAAACCGCAAGGGCGGGGTCGCCGATTTGAAGGCAGGTAAATTATGAGCGTGATCGACAATAAACTCGCCGACCCGGCTGTGGCTGCGCCAGACGCGTCGTGGTTGTCCTCGGCTTCGGTGGCGTTGCCGTCGTTCATCACGGTGTCGGGGCTGGCGCTCGGGGGCGGGTCCGAACCGCTCGAATTCACGCTGTACCACAAGCAAGCGGACGGGCGAGTCACGCCGCTTTGCCGGGCCGGCTCGGCGTTGACGGAAACGGATCGAAATCGGTTCATGCCCGCGGGGGACCGGCCTGGCGAGGTAATATACGTCGCGGCTGGGGAATACGATGTCTATCATCGGCGGGTTGAGGCGGGGCTTGGGCGGCTTGTGTCGGAAGAGGCGGCGGGGGCGAGCCGGTTTCAGGCGGCCTATCAGATTTGCGTTCAGTTGGTCGATGAGGTGCTGAATCACGGCAAAGACGAGCTGGCGCAGCGGGTTCAGTCGGCCGTCGATCAGCTTGCGGCGGAAGCGCGGCGGCAGCCCCAAATCATCGCCGGGTTGCTGGCGCAGCGGTCGTGGGTCTACGAAACCGCGTCGCACATGGTAAACGTCGCGCTGCTTGCGCTGGCCGCCGCGAACGACGCCGGGCTGCCGGCGAACGACTGGCCGTCGCTTGTGGCCGGGGCGATGCTTCACGACATCGGCAAAATCGGTCTGCCCGAGGGCCTGACGGGCAAAGAAGGCCGGCTGACGCAGGGCGAGTGGATGTTGATTCGCGAACACCCTGCCCGCGGCGCCGAGTGGCTGCGGCAGTTCAGTTGCCTCAATCCGCTTCTGGCGGACCTGGCGATGCAGCATCACGAGTTCGCCGACGGCTCGGGCTATCCGCAAGGGTTAGCCGGCGGTTCCATACACCCTTGGGCCCGGCTGTACTCCACTTTGGACGCGTTTGACTCGCTTACCGCCGCCCGCCCGTTCCGCGAGGGGCTCCCCGTGCAGGACGCCCTGACGATCCTCCAGTCCGAATCGCCCAGGCGCTTCGACCCCGCCTCCGTCGCCACGCTCGCCAGGCTCATCGCCTCCGGCGCCGTCGCCGCCCCCGCCAGCCAGCTCCACGCCGGCGGCGCCGTCATGGTCGCGGCCACAGCCCGCAAGCTTCTCCCGCTGGAGAGTTTCCTGCCCCTGCCCCCCGCGCCGCCCGTGGAGAGCCCGCTCGACGCATCGGCGCCGCAGCAGCGCCGCCGCAACCGGCGATCGTACGTGCGGCACCCCTTCAAGACCACCTGCCGCGTCCGCTATGTCCGGTCGGGCGCCGCCCCCGACGCCCACATCAGCTTCTGGGTCCAGACCCTCGACATCTCACGCAGCGGCATGCAGTTCATGTTCACCCGCCCCATGCGGCTGGGCGAGGTCATTTCCGTCTTCCTGCCCACCGGCCAGACAGGCCGACACGTCACCGCCATGGTCGTCCGCTGCTACCGCGGCCCGAGCAACGTCTTCTTCATCGGCGCCCGCTTCGACTTCGACAAGTGAGAAGCGGTCAGCCTCAAGCTTTCAGCGTTCAGCCCGATCTCTCCCACACGCCGCCCCCCGCGCTTCGCATCTTCTTCATTCCGCATTCCGAATTTCCCATTTCGCATTCCCGTGACCCTCTTCGCGGGCGCAGCCCGCTTTTGGAGTGCGTGGGACGAAGGCCCCGCTTTCCCGTCCGCCTGCGGCGCGGGGTAGCGATTCCGCCAGGCGCCGCTTCCCGCCTGCGTTCGCTTCGCGAAGTGAGAAGGCGTCCCCCACAACCAGCGAAGAATCGCGGCCAGTTCTTTCCGCGTAGCGTGAATTGGTGTGCGTCCTTGGCTGACTCGCGTTTCAGCCAAAGTGGGACCTTCGTCCCGCGCACTCCAAAGGCCCCGGCTGGCCGGGGCGACGAGGCGATGGACCCGCACCTGAGTTTCGCCGCCGCTCCGTGTTGCGCCACTCTCAGTATCTCCGTTCCTATCGGCGTCCGTCGGCGTTCATCGGCGGTTGATTCTCTTCGCCGTTCGGCGCCGGCTCGGCGAACCGACGAACGCGGCGCCTTCGAGGCCCGCGGAGGATTACGCCCCCCCGATTGCATAAGATCGCCCGCTCGTGCGTCTTATCTGTAGGCCGCTGTAGGCCGGTGCGTATCCGCCGGCCGGCCGCGGGAAGGTCCCCTGATCCTTAACCGGAGACGCCGCCACATGACCGCCACTCGAGCCCCGATCGCCATCGCGACCACGCTTCTGTTCTGCGCCACCGTCGCAGGCCTCGCCTGCGCCGACGACGTCAAGATCAAGGTCATCACGCCGGACAACCCGCCGGTGACAAGCCAGCCGGGCGGCCAGTTGATCGGCCCGCCTGCCGGCGTCAATCCGCCGCCTCCCCCGGCCACCCCCATCGGCACTACGGTCGGGAGCGGCGATGGCCAGGTGGACTTCGTCCTGAGCACCCTGAAGTTGACCGCCGAACAGACGGCCAAGCTCAAAGCCGTTCTCGACCCGATCCGCCAGGCGAACGAGGAGGCCGCCAAGCCCTACATGGCGCTCGCCGCCGAGTACGGCAAGCGGCGCGACGAGGCCTTCAAGCGGAACCCGTCCGAGGCCGCCACCGATCCGGAGCTCAAAGCCCTGCTCGATAAGGTCCGCCAGGCCGGCACGGATCGGTTTGAACGCATCGCACGCCAGCGGGACAAGTTGCTGGCTGACATCTCGGCTGTGCTCACCGACGAGCAAGCCAAGGCCTTCAAGGAGAGGCTGGAGGAGCAGGACCCGAAATCGCCGGCCTACACCCGGCGCATCGCCCGGATGACGCTGTCGATGTACGCCCAGATGGTCAAGCTGACCCCGGAACAGGAGGCCAAGGCCGTCGAGGTCATCCAGGCCCGCAACGCGGAGTCAGCCAAGCGGCAGGAGGCCATCTCCACGCGGTATCGGGAACTGGCCGATCGCCTCGCCAAAGACCCGAAGGACGCCGACGCCCGCAAGCAGATGGCCGAACTCCAGGACAAGATGCAGGAGACCTGGCAGCGGGAGTCCGTCCAGACCCGCAAGGCGGTCGAGGAGGTCTTCACCCCCGAGCAGCGGGAGAAGGTGGCCGAGGTCAACCGCAAGACCGCCGAGAACTACGCGGACGTGACTGTGAACACGGCGATGCGATCGTTCGACCGGGCCAGGCTGACCGAGGACCAGAAGAAGAAGGCCGCCGAGTTGGCCGACGCCGCGCGACAGGCCTTGTGCAAGATGGATCCCTATGAATGGAAGGTTCGCAACGACCTGAGCAAGCAACTGCGAACGGACATCAAGGCCCTGCTGACGGACGAACAGCGGAAGCTGCTCCCGGATGAATCCGGCTGGGGCGCCGCCGTGAACCCGCCCCCGCCACCTCCAAAAGCCGATTGAGCAAGACCGTCGCACCCGTACCGGGACACGTGCGCTTCTCGTATTGGCTCGAAGATTAGGACTACCGGAAAGAACTAACCACGGACTACACGGATTTCACGGATTAGATGAATATAAGAATCTGTTACATAAATACTTATAATCAGTGTAATCCGTGAAATCCGTGTCGCAGCCTGTAATGCTGTCTGTCCCGCCGGTGTAGGTCCGGCCACGGCAATTGGCTGTTTCGCCGTGTAGTGATACTCGACATTCCAGCGAGGTAACTCATGGGATGAAAGCTCGAAAGTAAA
>JAQTVL010000362.1 GCA_028706835.1 Phycisphaerae bacterium
CTCGTTGAGGCGAAGTCGCATGTCGGCGTAGGTGTAAGGGCAAACAACCCGGCGGCGCCCGGCGAGGACGCATTCGACGCGGACGCCAACGCCGCCCGGATCGTGCGGGCGGTGAGCAGTCAACTGAACGGCCGGGCAAGCGGGACGATCCGGTTGCACCTCGATCCGCCAGGCCTTGGCCAACTGCGTGTGGAACTGACCCTGGCGTCCAACAGCGTCAAGGTGTCGCTGCTGCCGACGACGGAATCGACGGCGCAGTTGCTGACGGGGCAACTGCACCAACTGCGCGAATCGCTGGAATCGCGTGGCCTGGCGGTTGGACAGCTCCAAGTCGAGTCGCTGCAACGAGTGGAATCGGGCGGCCAGCCTGGCCAGCATCGCCCGGGCGGCGATCCGCAATCGGATCGCCAGCCCAGCGGGGAGCAGGGCGGCCGGCGGGAGCCGGATCGAACGTTCACGCAGCAAGATTGGCGAAATGAACCGGAGCCGGCTACGCCGCCAAGCGGCGGCCTGGCGATCGGTCCGCGACGGGTGAGCCGGGCGGACCGCGCATTGGACCTGGTCGGATAACGAGACAACAAGGAGATTATCGTGCCAACTGTATCGCCTACCAGCTTGACGTCGGCCGCCACAGCGAAGACGACGAGCAAGTCGATGTCCGACATGAAGCCGGAGGACTTCCTGAAACTGCTGATCACGCAGTTGAAGAACCAGGATCCGTTCGAGCCGGTGAAGAACCAGGACCTGCTGGATCAGATCTCCTCAATTCGCCAGTTGCAGAACAGCATGGACCTGAGCAAGACGCTGACGTCGACCAGCCTGCACCAGGAGATCACCTCGGCGGGCGGGCTGATCGGCAAGACGGTCGAAGGCCTGAACAGCACGGGCGATTCGGTGTCGGGCGTGGTGACGAGCGTGAGCGTGAAGGACAAGGCGGTGTCGCTCGACCTGGACACCGGCGAGCAGGTGCCGCTGGACAACGTGACCCGCGTGGTGCAGGCGGGCTCAACCGGCGCGACCTCGTCAAGCGGCACGAACAGCAGTGCGGGCACGCCGGCTGTGGCCAGCACGACCGCCGGTACGACCCCGGCGGCCACCACGACCCCCACGACGCCCACGCCCAACAGCAACAATGCGCTGTCGCTGGCGAACCTGACGCCGCCGGCGATGCCGGACCAGAATAATGTTCTGAAGCAACCGTAACGTGACGCCCGTGTCGGGCCCAGCCGCGGAGGCGGCAGCCGGATGAGACCAGGAAACATCGCCAAAATGGGAGATTGAATCATGGGATTGACCAGTTCACTGTACACCGCACTGTCGGGCCTGAACGTCAACCAGGTGAAGCTGGACGTGACGGGCAACAACATCGCCAACGTCAACACGACGGCGTTCAAGGCGAGCACAGTCTCGTTCCAGTCGCAGTTCAGCCAGACGTTCAGCTTCGGCTCGAGGCCGTCGGACAACGCGGGCGGCTCGAACCCGACGCAGATCGGTCTGGGCGCGGTGGAGGGCCCGATCCAGCGAAACATGTCGCCGGGCAGTTTCGAGACAACGGGCAGCACGACGGACCTGGCGATCGAAGGGTCGGGGTGGTTCGTGGTTCAGCGAAGCGACGGGTCGCGGGCGTACACCCGCGACGGCGCGTTCGTGATGAACGGCGATAACTATCTGATCAGCGGCGACGGCAACTACCTGATGGGCTTCCAGGTGGACAGCAACTTCTCGGTCATTCCTGGCTCGGTGGGCAAGCTCCAGGTTCCGATCGGCGAGATGCGGGTGGCTGGCGCGACCAGCAACGCCGTCTTCTCGGGCAACCTGAACAGCGACGGC
The DNA here is from genome assembly GCA_028706835.1 of Phycisphaerae bacterium. GTDB lineage: Bacteria > Planctomycetota > Phycisphaerae > JAJVII01 > JAJVII01 > STB-87. The sequence continues at coordinate 1,831 of JAQTVL010000362.1, forward strand.
AACACGGCCACGACGGGGGCCATCCTGGAATCGCAGGTGCTGACCGACAGCAGCACGAGTGCGGCCATCACCTCGGCGTCGTTGCTCAGCAACGTCGAGGATAGCGGCGGAGATAATTTGTACGCCGTCGGTGACACGCTGACGCTAAGGACCGACAAGGGCGGCCGCAACCTTCCGGAGTCCGAGTTCTACGTGACTGCGACGACCACCGTCGACGATCTGACTAATTGGCTTCAGGATACCCTGGGCATCGATACGACGGCGGGGCTCACCCCGCCGCCGGGCGTTGTCGTGAACGCAGGGAAGATTGTTGTCACCGGCAATATCGGCAGCGCGAACGACCTGGACATCCAGTCCGGCGACCTGCTGAGCAGTGACGGGACGGCTGCGCCGCTGACCTTCACCAAGACGGCGACGGCTGACGGCGAGTCCATCTATACAAGCGCGATCTTCTTTGATTCGCTCGGCTCGAAGCTGACCGCAGGCATTTCCCTGGTGCTCGAATCCAAGAGCGGCATGGGCAAGACCTGGCGATGGTTCTCGGAGTCGCCCGACGACACCGACGCCAGCGCCGCTATCGGCACCGGCACGTTGACGTTCGGAAACGGCGGCCGGCTGGTGGCCAGCAGCGGCGGGCAGGTCGTTATCAACCGGGAAGACACCGGAGCTCAAACGCCGCTCGCCATCGAGTATGATTTCTCATCGGTAACGTCCCTGGCGGCTGACACAAGCTCGCTGACCATGGCCACACAGGACGGCTTCCCCGTCGGAACGCTCTCGGAGTTCGCCATCGGGCTCGATGGCACCGTGGTCGGCACGTTCTCGAACGGTTTGAGCAAGACCCTGGGCCAGATCGCCCTCGCCACCTTCGCCAACGACTCCGGCCTGGTCGCCGAGAGCGACAACCTCTTCAGCGAGGGCCCCAACAGCGGCATCGCGTTCATTCAGGCGCCAACCACCGGCGGGGCCGGCAAGATCGCCTCCGGCGCGCTCGAACTGAGCAACGTCGACATCTCGCGCGAGTTCATCAACCTGATTGTGGCCAGCACGGGCTTTTCGGCCGCCAGCCGGGTGATCAACTCCTCGAACCAGTTGCTCACCGAACTGCTCCAGACCGTCCGATGACACAACCGTCCGGCATCGGCGGCCACCGGTCGTGCATCGACCCTGACCGGTGGCCGACCGACGCCGGCCGACGCCCGACGCGCCGGTCCGATAATCCGGCCCCGGAGGACTCCCCATGATTCAGCTCACCCGGCTGAACGGCAAAGCCTTCGTCCTCAACGCCGAGCTCATCCGCGCCGTCGAGGCCTCCAGCGACCGCGACACCTCCATCACCATGGTCGACGGCGAGCGCCTCACCGTCCAGGAGCCCGTCGAGGAGGTCGTCCGCCGCGCCGTCGAATACAACCGCAGCATCCGGGCCTTTCGCTAGCCCGTGTCGATGCCGCGTGCCATGAGCGGCGAGCGTGGGTTCCGCCGCCGTGTCCGCCCCAGGCTCGGATAAACGCCATGCGCCCATTCTCCCAGGCCAGGGTCGATCAGCTTGTCGCCGTCCTGCGGCGGCAGCTCAGGCGGCACATCCCGGGCTCCCGGCTGCCGAGCCGGTCCAGTCTGTCGCGCCGCTTTGGGGCCCCGGTGTGGATCGTGCGGCAGGCGGTCGCCCTGCTCGAACGCCAGGGCGTCGTCGAGTGCCACCCCGGCGGCGGCGTCTTCGTCACCGAGCATGCGGCGGCCGCTGCCGGCGTCATTCGCGATATCCACACCTTCTGCTTCAACCGTCGCGACTTCATCTACGACGAATTGCTCCTGGGCATCGACCGCCAGTGCAAGCGCCATTGGCTGAAACTGCACTCGCTGGCGACGGATCCCTCAAGTCTCCAGCCGGACAGCCTGGCGGACCTGTGCGGCGGCGACCCCGCCGCCGCGGGCTGGCTGTTCCTCTATTGCACGCCCCCGGAAGACTGCATTCTCCCCTGGCAGCTTCGGGGCATCGTGTTTGCGAGCATCAGCGACAGGAGCCGGGCGGGATGCTACGCAGCCGTCAGTTGCGACTCGCGCGGGGCCATCTACCAGGCGGCCGAGCGGCTGATCCTGCTGGGCCATCAGCGTATCGCCTTCGTCGGCACCCCGGCGGGCTCCAGTTGGACCGCAACGTGCCGGTCGGAGGGTTTCAGGCTCGCCCACGCCCGCCATGGCCTGGAAATTCAGCCCGAAAGCCAGTGGGCCGTCAGCGTTGTTCAGCGGTCGGACTGGAGTCCGCTGGTCAGCCAGTGGTGGCCTCGCTTCCAACCCACCGCCATCGTGGCTGCGGATCAGAAACTGGGGTGCGATATGATCCTTGGCTGCGAGGCGATGGGCCTTCGCGTCCCCGAGGACGTCAGCGTGATCAGCGGCGGGCTTCGGCGGCGAGAGCCGCCTCGCCAACTCGCCCGGCTCAGCCGGATGGAGGAGGGCTCCCCGGAGGACCTCGGCCGGGCCGCGGTCGATCTGCTGCTCGAAGCCCACGCGACCGGGAACCTGCCCACGGTCCTGCTTCCCGCCACCTGGATTGACTGCGGCTCCACCGCTCGCCCCCGCGAATGACACGTCTGCCTTGCGAACCCCCGTCACCTCACCCTCGCACGGGAAGCCACAGATCAACACGGACGAACACAGATCGGGAGTAAAGGTTCATCGCAGGGAAGCATACACGCGGGCAACGAGTGCCGTGTTCTGCCTGGCAAGCCCGGCCATGTGGGCGATGGTTGGAACCGCTGGACGGTTGGAGCCGCCGTATTCCTCTTAAGCCCCGGAACGGGGCGTCGGCATGTAGCCCCAGGTGAGCGCAGCGAACCTGGGGTACCCCTTTAATGAACTCCGCCACTGCCGACTCGAAACCATTGGCGTCCAATTATGCGTCTCTGCGATGAGCCTGATTACCTGTGTTCATCCGTGGTTCCCGATCGTCGTGTTGCTGGAAATCAACCTCTCAGTATCTCCCGCAACCAGTTCTGCCGCAAAGCATAACGAATAATATTGGACCGGAGCAGTACAAGAATGTTGCAAGACGGCAACGTGACCGGCGAATGGCTGATAGAGTGAAAGATTTTCTTAACATAAGCAATTCAAGACGCCTCCCTCAGAATAGGCGTGAGCGTTTAGGCGGCGACACGAGTGGGCCGGGGGCGGATCGTCGGCTGGGGGATCGGATGAATCCCGGGGCGCGGCTGGAAGAAGCTGACGGGGACGAATCGG
>JAQTVL010000363.1 GCA_028706835.1 Phycisphaerae bacterium
GGGGTCGGATGCGGACCACCTGAAGACGGCGGCGGACATCGACGTGACGGCGGCGGCGGGGTTCCGCATGTTCACCATCGACCCCGGCGAGCACGTGGACAACGAGGCGGACCACGACGACGGGGCGACCTGCCGGGCGAAGTTCGACAAGCTGCCGTGGGACGAACTGGAGATTTCGGCGGCGGATTGCCGCGAGACGTATCACGGGCGGACGTTCAAACTACCGGGCGGGTTGAGCCTGTACATCAGCGAGGCGGAGGTGAAGGGCGCAGCGGTGAAGTATGGGCGGGCGATCCTCCACACGGTGAAAATGGACCGGCACGTAAAGAGCGTGTGCGGCAAGGTTCCGTTCGAGCTGGAGATGAGCGTCGACGAGACGGCGACGCCGACCTCGCCGGCGGAGCACTACTTCGTGGCGAACGAGCTGCGCCGGCTGGGGGTTCGGCCTGTGAGCCTGGCGCCGCGGTTCGTGGGGAAGTTCGAGAAGGGCGTGGATTACCAGGGCGACATCGGCGAGTTCCGGCGGCAGTTCGCGCTGCACGCGGCGATCGCCCGCGAGCTGGGGCCGTACAAGATTTCGCTGCACTCGGGGAGCGACAAGTTTTCGATCTACCCGATCTGCGCGGAACTGACCGGCGGGCTGGTACACCTGAAGACCGCGGGGACGAGCTACCTGGAGGCGCTGCGGGCGATCGCCCGGGTGCAGCCGGGGCTGTTCCGGGAGATCCTCGGGTTCGCGATCGAGCGATACGAGACGGACAAGGCGAGCTACCACGTGTCGGCCGACCTGACGCGCGTGAAGCGGCCTGAGCAGTTGGCGGACGGCGAGCTGGAGACGGTGCTGGACGACTTCCACGGGCGGCAGGTGCTGCACGTGACGTTCGGGTCGGTGCTGACGGCGACGGCGAAGGACGGGCGTTTGCTGTTCAAGGATCGGCTGGTGGGGGCGCTGAAGGAACACGAGGCGGCGCACTACGAGGCGGTGACGAAGCACCTGAAGAGGCACGTGTCGCCGTTCGTCGGCGGGTGAAGGAAATCGGGAGCGGGGCTTGGCGCATAACTAAGGAGTGATCATGGCGAAGACATCGTTGGAATCGTTGTTCAGCATCAAGGGGCTGACGGTGGCGATCACCGGCGGCGGCGGGATTTTGTGCTCTGAGATGGCCAAGGCGTTCGGCGATCTCGGCTGCAAGGTGGCGGTGCTGGACCTGATCCCCGAGGCTGCGGAGCGAGCGGCAAAGGCCATCCGCGACAACGGCGGCGAGGCGGTGGCGGTGGGCTGTGACGTGTTGAAACGCGACAGCGTGATGGCGGCCGCGGACAAGGTGGTGTCGGCGTTCGGGAAAGTGGACGTGCTGGTGAACGGGGCCGGCGGAAACAAGAAAGACGCAACCACGTCTCCCGAAATGAGCTTTTTTGACCTGCCGGACAGCGCATTCCGCTGGGTGTTCGAACTGAACTGCGTCGGCACCATCCTGCCGTCGCAGGTCTTTGGCAAGAAGATGGCTGAACGCAAGGCCGGGCAGATCATCAATGTCTCGTCCATGAGCGCCTTCCGCCCGCTGACGAAGGTGTCGGCCTATTCGGCGGCCAAGGCGGCGATCAGCAACTTCACTCAGTGGCTTGCGGTTCACATGGCCCAGGAATACAGCCCGACGATCCGCGTGAACGCGATCGCCCCGGGCTTCTTCCTCACCGAGCAGAACCGTTTCCTGCTCACCGAGAAAGACACCGGCAAGCTGACCGCTCGCGGCCAGAAGGTGATCGACCACACGCCGGCCGGCAAGTTCGGCAAGCCGTTCGACCTGGTTGGCGGCTTGGTCTGGCTGATGAGCCCGTCAGCGGAGTTCGTCACCGGCGTGGTCGTGCCAATCGACGGCGGATTCGCGGCCTACTCCGGCGTGTGAGCCGATTGCGGATTCGGGAGTGTTATGTCCACCGACCCTGCCGCACCGCTGGATGATTTCGCACCCGCCCACGACTTCTTCGTCGGCGTCGATTCCGACGGCTGCGCCTTCGACACCATGGAGATCAAGCACAAGGAGTGCTTCATCCCGGCGATCATCCGCTGCTGGGACCTTCAGCCGGTCAGCAAATTCGCCCGCGAGGTCGCCGAGTTCGTCAACCTCTACTCGAAGTGGCGCGGCACGAACCGATTTCCGGCGTTGCTGATGGTGTTCGATCTGCTGGCGGAGCGCCCGGAGGTCGCAGCCCGCAACGCGAGCCTGCCGAACGTCCAGCCGCTGCGAGACTGGGTGGCACGCGAGACGAGACTCGCAGGCCCAGCGCTGCGGGCTGAGGTCGAGCGGACGGGCAATCCGGTGCTCGCGAGGGCGCTGGACTGGAACAACGCCGTCAACGCCGCCATCGGCGAAACGGTCAAGGGCGTCCCGCCCTTCCCGTTCGTGCGGGAGAGCCTGGCGAAGGTGGCGACGCAGGCCGACGTGATCTGCGTTTCCGCCACGCCCGGCGAAGCCCTGGCCCGCGAGTGGGCGGAGCACGACATCGCGAAGTTCTGCCGCGTGATCGCCGGCCAGGAGATGGGCACGAAGAAAGAGCATCTCGCGTTCGCCGCCGGCGGCCGATACGCCAAGAGCCACGTGCTGATGGTCGGCGACGCCCTCGGCGACCTGGCCGCCGCCCGCGCCAACGGCGCCTTGTTCTACCCGATCAATCCGGGCACTGAGGATGCGAGTTGGCGACGGTTCCACGACGAGGCGTTCGCCCGGTTCGTCAGCCGCACCTACGCCGGCGACTACGAGTCCCGCCTAATCCGCGACTTCGAGAATCTGCTGCCCGACACCCCGCCCTGGAAGCGATGACATTCCCTCACGATCCCGTCGACCGGTAGTGCCGCACACCGACGCCCCACAGCCAGAACGACGCCGCCATGATCGTCGACGCGCGGTACTGCATCTGTGCCCGCAGGGCGTCTGAGAGTGGGTGTACCACGGACTCAGCCGGCCCTTCGCTCCGCGAATGCCCGGCCATCGCCCTCCGGGCTACCGGATCGGATATCCGAGTACCTCCTTCATTCCGCATTCCGAATTCCCCATTCCGCATTTCCTTCATTCCCGGGGCAATATCACCGGCCGGCCCGTCTGCGGGTGCGGGATGATGTCCGCGTCCACCTGGTAGACCCGCTTCACGATCTCGCGGGTGAGCACCTCGCCCGCCGTCCCCCGCGCCACCAGTTCCCCGCGGTGCAGCAGCGCCAGTTCGTCCGCGTGCTGGGCCGCCGAGTTCAGATCGTGGCTGACGCACACCACCGTCATGCCCCCTGCGGCCAGCGTCCGCAGCAGGCGATACGTTTGAAGTTGATGGCCGATGTCGAGAAAGCTGGTCGGCTCGTCGAGCAGTAGTATCCTCGGCTGCTGTGCAAGCGCCCGGGCGATGACCACTCGCTGCCGCTCGCCGCTGGACAGCTCGTCGAATGGCCGGTTCTCCAAGTGGCCCGCGTCGGTCGTCGCCAGGCACTCGCGTGCGACGGCGACATCCTTCTCACTCTCGAAGCCGAGTTGGCCGAGATGGGGGCTGCGGCCCATCAGCACCATCTGGAGCACGGTAAAGTCGAACGCCGGCTGCGTCTCCTGCGGCACGAGGGCGACGATACGAGCGATCTCCCGCGGCGTCCGCCGGTTCAGCGACGCGTCCTCGATCAGAATCTGCCCAGCCGTCGGCACGAGCAGCCCGGCCATGCAGCGGAGCAGCGTCGTCTTCCCTGAGCCGTTCGGCCCGAGGATGACCAGGAACTGGCCGGCCGGGATCGTCAGCGACAGACCGCGCAGCACGTGGACCCGCTCGCCGCCGTCCGGCGGCGGATAGGCAAAGTCGATCGCGCGGAGTTGGTAAGCGGGCGGGTTCACGCATCCCTCCGTCGCAGATGCCGCCGCAGCAGGTAGATGAAGAACGGCCCGCCGCACACCGCCGTCAGCACGCCGACGGGAATCTCACCGCCGGTCACGTTGGCCAGCGCACGCACCGCGGTGTCAGCCGATGCCAGGAAGGCCGCGCCGAACGCCGTCGCCGCAATCAGCAGGATGCGATGGTCCGGCCCGAACAGCCGGCGGCAGATGTGCGGGCAGATCAGCCCGACAAACCCGATCGGCCCGGAGATCGAGACCGCGACAGCCGTCACCGCCGACGCCGCTGCGAAGCTGACCAGCCGAACCCACTGCACGCGGACGCCGAGCGTCTGGGCGGTGTGCTCGCCGAGGGCCTGCAAGTTGAACTGCTGGGTCATCGCCAGCAGCACAAGGAAGCCAATGCCAATGCCGCCGCCCGCCAACCCGAGCGTGCGCCAGCCGGTCGTCTGGCTGATCATGCCCATCATCCAGACCACCCAGTTGCCGCGAACGCCGTGCGGGACCATCAGGTTGAGCGCCATGATGACCGCCCCGGCGAACGCCGACACCATCACGCCGACCAGCAGCAGGCTGAGCGGATCGATGTGACCGCGGCGCTGCGACAGGCCATAGACCAGCAGGATCGTGAGCACGGCGAACCCGAGCGCGAGCATCTCCGGCGGGACGTGGGCGAGGGAGGAATCGGGCGCGCGCAGCCGAAGGAAGTCCCCGAGGATCACGCCAAGGCTGGCCCCCGTGGAAATGCCCAGGATCGACGGCGATGCCAACGGATTCCGCAACAACGCCTGGAACGTCACCCCGGCCATGGATAGCGCCCCGCCCACCAGCGACGCCGCGACGACGCGAGCCAGGCGATGCGTCAGGTCCCACTGAAACATTGCCCCGGGACCCAAGCAAAGGCAGATCGTCCCAATGGCGGCGTACGCCAGCAGCGAGAGCCCCAGGAACGCGAGCATCCGCCGGGCAGTGAAGGCGCGGTTCATGCGCGACCCTCCCACCGGCGATGAATGTCCTTTTGTGGAGTGCGGTGTCGGAGCCCGCCGTGAGCGAGCGAAGCGAGTCGAACGGCGGGCGGAGGCACCGCTTTGCGTGCCCCGAGAATGCACCCGGCCCGCCAAAGCGGTGCCTGGCCGCTTCGCGGCTGCGACACCGCACTCCACAAACAGCGAAGAGGAACGGTCATGGGCG
>JAQTVL010000364.1 GCA_028706835.1 Phycisphaerae bacterium
CACCTCGCCGCGATACTTCTGCTCCCAGCCGGCCTTCTCGCCCTTCTCGGGCGGGTAGAAGCTGAACATGCGAATATTCGGCGTGCGGAAGAACTTCGCGAGCCTGACTGTCTTGGCCAGCCGCTCCGCCGTCCGCTCGAACGGCTCGTCGATGGGGTCCTTGCCGACGGGCGAGCCGATCTCGCTGACGCCGATGCCGGCGGCATCGAGCATGCCGCGGATCCTGGCGCAGTCCTCCTCGGTCCAGTCCATGACGTTTTTGCCCCACGCGCCGCGGAGGGCCGTGTGGCGGATGCCCAGCGACCGAAGCCCATCGATCTGCTCCTGGACATCCTTGGAAATCTCGTCGGCGAAACCGGAAATCTTGACCATGGTGTCTCCGTTATTGATGCGGTTCCTTCGGCCCGAATGACTGTAGAGATTTGCAGCCGTCTGTCAACTATCGGCGGCACGCTCCGTCGTGGGTACACGTCAGGCGCAGCGTGTCCGCGAGGTGAACTACACGTCAAACTGCCAGGGCCCGGGCACGCCGGGCTGGTCGATGGCGGCTGCCAGTTCCGCCAGGTACCGTGAGCGCGGAATCTCGACCCCGCCGAACCGGGCGATATTGTCGGTGTACACCTGGCAGTCGACCAGGCGGAAGCCCCAACGCCCCAACTGACGCACGAGGCAGACCAGCGCGGCCTTCGACGCATTGGCCCGGCGGTAGAACATCGACTCGGCTGCGAAGCATCGGCCGGCCGCCACGCCGTAGACGCCGCCGGCGAGTTGCCCGCCCAGCCAGGCCTCGCAGGAATGCGCGTGGCCGAGGTCGTGCAGCCGGCAGTAGGCCTTCCGCATTGCCGGTGTGATCCACGTGCCGGGTTGGCTTGGCCGGGGCGTCTGGGCGCAGCCGGCGATCACGTCGGCGAAGGCGCGGTCGAGCGTGACGTCGAATCGGTTGTGGCGGAGATCGGTTGCCAGGCGTCGCGGGACGTGCAGGCGGTCGGGGTAGAGGACCATCCGCGGGTCCGGCGACCACCAGAGGATCGGCTGGCCACGGGAATACCACGGGAAGATGCCGCTGCGATAGGCGAGCAGCAGCCGGGCCGGCGACAGATCGCCGCCAACGCCGAGCAGCCCGTTGGGCTCGACTTCGGCGTCGGCCGGGTCGGGAAAGACGATCTCTCTCGGGATTCGAAAGACGGGCATGCTAGCCTTCGCCTGGCTTCTGCCGCACTCGATCAAGAATCGCCTGTAGTTGCACAACTGCCCGCCAATCGCGTTCGCGGCCCATGGCCTCCTTCGCCCGGATCAGGGCTGGCAGGCTGAGTACGCGGCAGGAGACCCCTGCGATGTCGACGACAATGGCGTTTTCGCGGACTTCTTCGTACCCGCCGATGCCTGCCACCTCCCCGAGGAAGTCGACCTGGCCCAAGTCCGTCCGGAGATACAGGTTCTGGAACTTGGCTAACTCGGCCGGCGATTCCGTGAGGGGTTTGCCTGTCGGGGTCATTCGGTGAACGGGATGCAGATCGTCTAACGCTGTGTGCAGTCGCTGTGCATTGGCTTCGCTGAGTGGGCAGGCTACATCAAGATCCTCGGTCACGAGCGAGGATCCGTGCAACACGGCAGCTATTCCCCCGATGACGACGAACTCAACGTTGTTTTCCCGTAGTCGCCGAAGGATCTGAAGGATCGAATCCATAGAATCTCCGCCCCGCCTCGCGGAAGGCTGATACCGCGATCAGGAACCGGTCATGTTGGATCAATCGTTGCTCGGGTGAAAGAGTGAGCAGGTAAGCCAGTTGCTCCATGTCCTCGCCGGCTAGTTCCGCCCGTCGCCAAGCGGACGGCTCTGGCTGTTGACCGGCGTTCATGGGTTGCTCCGAAAGGGTATTGCCGAAGGAGGGAGTCGAACCCTCACCCGGGGTGAACCGGACCGGATTTTGAATCCGGCGCGTCTGCCAGTTCCGCCACTCCGGCGCTACTACTCATTGGGCCTGATCCTATGCGGTTTTCCCCGCGTTTGCAAGGGTTTCCGCGACTTCGCCCGTCGGCTGTTCTCTGTCCGCCGGCGTCCGCCAGAATCCCCGCTTTTCCGTCCGAAAGCGCCAAGCAAACCGGCAAGACAGAATCGACCGCTTCCGCGCCGTTGGTTCCTGTCGCCACGGCCGACTGCCGCGCGGGGGCGGCCAGGTCGGGCAGGGCGGCCAGGGCGTCCGCCTCTTGCCCGGCGAATACGTGCGAATAGCGGCTCATAGTCAACTCGATTGTCGAATGACGCATGATGCTCTGGGCGACCTTCGGATGCGCCCCGCTCGCAGCCAGCAGACTGCCCGTTGCGTGGCGAAGGCTATGGAAGTCGGCAAACCGTCCAGCGGCGTCTTGGTACGCCAGGAAACTGCCTTGCCGGCGTTCTCGGCGTTCGTCCTCCGTGGCGGCGTCGGCCAGCCAGGCGGTGCGGGCGTCCTCCAGGTCCGCCTTGAACATGCCGGCCGAGTCGGTCCGGCTCTTGGGCATGTTGAACGCCGTGGCGTCGGGCAGCTTGCCGGCCAGGAAGTCCAGCAACGTGGCGGCGGTGTCGGCCCGCAAGGGCAGGGTGTCTTCGCGGCGATGCTTCGAGTAGCCGGCGGCGACGCGGACCGTCGGCCGGCTCCCGTCTAGGTCAAAACTCGCCCGCGTCAAGCTGCGAAGCTCGCCCGCCCGCAACCCGGTTTCAATGGCCGTCTGATACAGCATCGACCGGGCCTTGCCGCTCATGCCGTGGCGGATCGGCCTCTTGCCCGTGGTCGTCAGCAGCCAGCGGATTTCATCGACGCTCAGCGCACGCCGATCATGTCGCCGATCCGTCTTGGTGTTCAACCCGTTCAGATGGGCGACGGCGCTTTCGCTGGCCCGGCCGTCGCAGACCATGAATCGGCAAAAACCCTTGAACGCGGTCAAGTAGTGGTTGAAGCTTTGCGGCGATGCGCCGGGCCGCATGATTGGCTCGCCAGCCTCGTCCAGTTTCGGCTCGCCTGTCTTGCGGTCAATCTTCGGCCGCTCGGACCGTAGGCCGTCCAAGAACGCAAGCACGCGGCTTGCCGACAGGTCGGACCAGTAGGCGAACCTGCAACCGTCGATGATCGCCTTGACGCGGGCGCAGCTCAAATCGACGTGGCGGGCGGTGTTGCCCTTCCCGGCCAGATGTTGCCGCCAGCCGGGCAGATCGGCCGCGCCGTCCAGGTGATCGGCCAACGGGCGCAGGGCCGCAACCTTGTTGGTATCCAGCAGCCCCCACTTGCCCAACAGCCGATGAATCCGCGCGGGCAGGCTTTCAACCCACTTGCTCATGTCGGGCGGCAGCGTCTGCCCGCCAGCCTTCAACCCCACAAGCTCCAAAACGCGGCGGCCAAGGGCTTCCGTCTGCCGTCGATCCGTCAGGCCGGGCAGCCGGTGGGGCCGCTCAAGGTGGTCGGAAAACTCGATGTAGTGCCGCGCGGTCTGCTGTGTCTGTCCCTTGCGATCCCTGTAGCTCGATTGAAAGACTCGCATGATCTGCCCTTTCAGACTTTCGTTGCCATTTCCAGCGTCCGCTTTACGGCCATTACCGACCACGGGCAGCCCCTTGGCGTCTGCTGGCCGGCGGCGTTCAGTTTCTCGGCAATCGCGGCCAGCGTCGCCCCGTTCGCTCGTTGCTCTTGCATCGCCGGTAGCAGGTCCGCCACGGCTGCCAGCGCCTTCCGCCGGCGGACGATCCGGGAATGCTCGTTGCCAAGGGCGGCCCCCGCCAGCCGGGCCTTTTCGTGCCCCTGCCAGTGTCCCGGCCGGGCGCTACCCAACAGCGTGCCCCGCGCCTTGGCGGCGGTTAGTGCCGCCTTCGTCCGCTCGCTGATTCGCCGGGCCTCGTCTTCCGCCACGGCCGCCAGAATGTGAATCGTCAGCCGGTTGGCGTGCGGGTTGTCGCAAGCCACGAATTCACAACCCGAATCCATCAGCGCCGACAGAAACGCCACGTTGCGAGCCAGCCGATCCAGCTTGGCGATAACCAGTTTGGCCTTGGCCCGCCGGGCGTGGGCGACGGCCTTGGCCAGTTCCGGTCGGTCGGCCAGCTTGCCCGATTCGATTTCGGTGTAGGCTGTCAGGATCGCGGCCCCGCTGGCGGCGGCGAAGCTCTGGACGGCTGCTTGCTGGGCTTCCAGGCCAAGCCCCGAGTCGCCTTGCTTTTTTGTTGATACCCGGTAGTAGGCAATCAGCTTTTCCATGATTTCACCTCTACCGATACTATTAACCTATGCCTTAACGAACGTCAAGGTAAATCTGATATTTCCGACCAGCTATCTTTCGTCCAGCGTTGCCCGCCAGGCGTCGGCCAGTTTGGCGAAGGCGGCCCGATCGCGCGTCGTCAGTCTCGGGTTGCTCGCCTGCCGGTGGTACTCGTCGGCCAGTGTCCGCCGCACGGCCAGCGGCTCGGTGTGCATCGGGGGGCGATCCTGCTTGGGCTTGCTCTTGCTCATGGGGTTCTTCCCTTTCTGCCGTTCACCTTACCGCTCGCGGGCCTGCCCGTCCAACAGGCACACACAATCGAGCGGTCCTTTCCAAGACGGTCCCGCAGCATTCTACGGGTCTTACCGGGCATTCTGGCGCGTGCCTTCCGCCTGCTGTTGCAACAGGGCTACTGGGGCCGTTTGCACCGTGCCGACGATTCGCAAATCGCATTGGGGCAGTTCCAGGATAAGCCGGCTCTCGGCAATGCGGCTTGTGATACGCGGGTCGATTGCCACGGCCAGCCCGTCCAGGTCGAAATTGCTGGTCAGGATCGTTGCCAAGTTGTCCGCGTGCCGCCCTTCGATCAGCTTGGACATTTCCGGCCGGCCCCAGTTGGGCGTCAGGTTGCTTGACGCCAAATCGTCCAGGAGCAGCAGCTTGACGCGGCGGGGGTGATTGGGCGACAGCAGCCGGGGCGACACGTCCGACTGATTGAAGCTCGCCTTGAGCATATCCAGGTAGCCCAAGGTGGGGTCGGCATCGGATTCCTTGAGAAAGCGGCAATCCGCCGGCCTCAGTGCGCCGGCGCTCAAGACTTGGGCCA
>JAQTVL010000365.1 GCA_028706835.1 Phycisphaerae bacterium
ATCATCGACTCGACGTCGCGCCCGACGTAGCCGACCTCGGTGTACTTGGTAGCCTCGACCTTGATGAACGGCGCGCGGAGCAGCTTGGCCAGCCGGCGGGCGATCTCGGTTTTGCCCACGCCGGTGGGGCCGATCATGATGATGTTCTTGGGCGACACCTCATCGCGCAACTCTTTGGGCAGGCGCTTGCGCCGCCAGCGATTGCGGATGGCGATGGCGACGGCCCGCTTGGCGTCGTCCTGCCCGACGATGTACTTGTCGAGTTCGGCGACGACCTGCTGCGGGGTAAGGTCGTCCTGCTCTGCGGCGCTGGTGTCGAGTTCATCGGTCATATTGGCTCCCTCGCCAGACATGATACCAGCGTTTACAATGTCGGCCATGGCGGAAACGCAAAACGAGAAGCTGCCGGTCGAGAAGATCATCGTCGAACTGGAGTCCCTGCCCAAGCCGACAGACCTGTCCGGCGTGTTCAGTCGGCCGGCGCCTGTCGAGTTGGAGGTCGGCATCGGCAAGGGCGGCTTCCTGCTGGAGCAGGCCAAGGCCCGGGGCGAGGTGAACTTCTTCGGCATCGAGTGGGCCAACGAGTTCTTCCGCTTCTCGGCGGACCGCTATGCCCGCTGGGGGCTGACCAACATCCGCGTGATGCGGACCGACGCCCGGGCGTTCTTCGAGGCGTGGCTGTCGCCGGCCTGCCTGGACGCGGTCCACGTCTACTTTCCCGACCCCTGGCCGAAGAAGCGGCACCACAAGCGGCGGTTCTTCCGGGCCGAAACGATCGAGGCGGTCGTGCGGGCGCTCAAGCCCGGCGGGCGTCTTTTTGTCGCGACCGACCACGCGGAGTACTGGGCGGTGATCCAGCCGCTGCTCAGCAGCCGGGCGGACCTGGAGGAGATAGAATTCCCCACGAACTTCGCCAAACCCGGCGAGGTGGTGGGCACGAACTTCGAGCGGAAGTACATCAAGGAAGGCCGAACGTTCTACAAGATAGCGCTGCGGAAGAGGTAATCCATGAAGAGAGCGGCCCTGGTCCTGTTGGCGGCCCTGTTCGCCCTGCTATCGTCCGCCGTGCCGGCGCGGTCCGCCCCGCCGCGCGACGACCGACCAAGGCTGGTCGTGCTGGTTGTTATCGACGGGCTCGGCTACGAGCGGCTGATGAGCGTGCGGGACAACTTCGCCGCGAAGGGGGCGTTCCACAAGATGCTCGACAGCGGGGCGGTCTACACCAACTGCCACCATCGCCATGCGTTCACCGAGACCGCCGTCGGACACGCGACCATGCTCACCGGGGCGTATCCGAGCGCCAACGGCATCGTCGGCAACTCGCACTGGGACCGCGAACTGGACGACATCTTCCCGGCGGTGTGGGACCCGACGTCGCTGCTGGTCGGCCTGCCGGCGGGCTTCAAGCAGCCGATGTACAAGATCGGCACAGGTGAGGCCGCCACCAGCCAACCCGCGGGGATGTCGCCGCGAAACCTGCTGGCGGCCACAGTCGGCGACATGCTCAAGCTGAGCACGCAAAAGAAGGCCCGCGTGTTCGGCCTGTCGGCGAAGGACCGGGCGGCCATCCTGACCGCGGGCCACGCAGCCGACGGGGCGTTCTGGTTCAACAGCAAGAGCGGCAACTGGATCACCAGCCGGCACTACATGGCGGAACTGCCCGCGTACCTCACCGAGTTCAATCGTAGCCGCGGCTTCGCCGCCTGGGCCGAGAAGACCTGGACGCCGCTGCTGGCGAAGGACAAGTACCGCACCTATCGCGACGACGACTACGCCTACGAGGAGGCCTGGCCGTTCACCGCCGGCTTCCCGCACGAGATCACGACCAGCTCGCCGAAGGCCTACAGCGAGGCGATGCTCACCAGCCCCTACGGCAACGAGATGATCCTGGACGTCGCGCGGATGGTGATCCAGAAGGAGCAGCTCGGAGTCGACGACGTGCCCGACCTGCTGGCCGTCAGCTTCTCGTGCAACGATTACGTGCATCACGGTTTCGGCCCGTTCAGCCTGGAGGCCCAGGACATGACGCTGCGAACCGACCTGATGATCGGCGAACTGGCCGCGGCGCTGGACAGGCAGTGCAAGGGCGCCTGGACAATGGTGGTCACGGCGGACCACGGCTTCAGCGAAAGCCCCGAGTGGCTGGAGGAGTTCGGCCTGCCGGCGGCACGCGGGGCGTTGAGCGGTTACGACAAACTGCTGGAAGCGAAGCTGGTCAAGGCGTTCGGCGAGCCGGCGGACAAGCGGAGCTACATCATGTTCGCCTCGGGCGACGAGGTGTTCCTCCGCCGCGACCTGCCGGAACTGGCCGGCGAGAAGTACCTCCAGGCCCAGCGGGTCGTCCGCGACGCGCTGCTGGAACTCAAGCCGGTCGTCGCCGCCTACACCCGCGAAACGCTGCTGGCCACCGGTGCGACCGATGGCCTGCTCGCCCAACTCCGCCGGACGTTCTATCCCCGGCTGAGCGGCGACGTGCTGTTCGTGACGATCCCGTCGAACCCGCAGAGCACGACGCCGGCCAACCACGGCACGCCCTGGCCGCACGATACGCACGTGCCGCTGATGCTGCTGGGCGAGGGCATCAAGCCAGGCCGATTCACCCGCGACGTCTGCCCGACGGACATCGCCCCGACGCTGTCGCGCCTGCTGGACATCCCTGCACCGACGAGTTGCCAGGCGGAAGCGCTGCACGAGGCGATCGGCGAGTAGGATACGACGGGGAGAGTGGGTGAGGGGGAGACGGGGAGAAAACGAATGCGGCGGGCAGAACCGTTTAGCCGCAGGACCGAAGGTCCGCGTTTCAAGAGCACACTTTCGAGAAGGCGTTGGCAATGACAAACTCGAAACTGTCGGACTACGCGAAGAAACGCGACTTCGAGAAGACCCCCGAGCCCGCGGGCGAACCCGCCGCCGCCGCGCCGCCCGCCGACGCCCCCATCTTCGTCGTGCAGAAGCACGACGCCTCGCGGCTGCACTACGACTTCCGGCTCCAGATCGGCGACACCATGCCGAGTTGGGCCGTGCCCAAGGGCCCGAGCATGAACCCGGCGGACAAGCGGCTGGCCGTCCACGTCGAGGACCACCCGATCGACTACGCGAGCTTCGAGGGCACCATCCCGGAGGCGGAGTACGGCGGCGGCACGGTGATGGTGTGGGACTTCGGCACGGTGACGTTCAAGGCGGAAGGCAAGACGCCGCAGGAATGGCTGGACGAAGGGTTGCTGGAGTTCGAGCTGCACGGCCAGAAGCTGAAGGGCAAGTGGAAGCTGATCCACACGAAGATGGGCGGCAGCGACAAGAATTGGCTGCTGATGAAGCGCAAGGACGAATTCGCCACGGACCGCGACATCCTCAAGGACGAACCGAATTCCGCAAAGACCGGCCGGACGCTGGAGGAGATCGCAAAGGGGAGCGAGACTTAGCCCGGATTATTCACCACAGAGGGCACAGAGGGCGCAGAGTCAATTGCAGACAAGAAGTCTATCAGCCCGCCTTATTCACCCAATCATGCATTTTGATTGCGAGCGCAGCTCCGTTCCAGCGTGGATATAGAGGGTGTTGAAAACCTCCCACGCCAGAGACGAAGCGATACCCAATGGGTGAACGACACGGATGGTTGTTCGAGCCGACATCAGCCGATCCATCAAGCTGCGTCAAGCCGATCCGCGAATCAGGGCAAGGTTCGCGCGTCAGAACACCCCGGCGAGTTCCGTCCCGCAGGCCGGGCACTTGTTGCCTTCGACCAGGTGGGTCGCCCGGATCGTGTAACCCCGACGCTCGATCAGCGTCCGGCGGCAGGAGTGGCACCGGGTGGACTCGGTGTCGTCGCCGGCCCACAGGTTGCCGGCGTAGACGTAGCGCAGTCCCGCCGCCAGGCCGATCTCCACCGCCCGGCGGATGGTCGTCTCCGGCGTCGCGGGCTTGTCGGTCATCTTGTAGTCCGGGTGGAATCGCGACACGTGCCACGGCACGGACGGCTTGAGCTCCCTGGCGATGAACGTCGCCAGTTGCGTCAGCTCATCCTCCGAGTCGTTGGCCCCCGGGACGATCAGCGTGGTGATCTCGGTCCAGATGTCCGTCTTGTGAACGAGGTAGCGGAGCGTGTCGAGCACGGGGGCCAGCATCGCCTTGGCCGCCACCCGGTAATACTCGTCCGTGAATGCCTTCAGGTCCACGTTGATCGCGTGCAGGTAAGGCCGGACGTATTCGATCGCCTCGATGGTCATAAAGCCGTTGGACACGAAGACGTTCTTCAGACCGCGGGCGGCCGCCAGTTTGGCGCAGTCGAAGGCGTATTCCATGAAGATCGTCGGCTCGGTGTAGGTGTAGGCCATCGACTGGCAGCGGTCCTCGATGGCGGCCTGCACCATCGCTTCCGGCGGGACGGAGCGTCCCTGGACCGCATGGAACTCCCGCGGGGCCTGCGATATCTCCCAGTTCTGGCAGAACGAGCAGCGGAAGTTGCAGCCGGCGCACGCGAGCGAGAATATCCGGCTGCCGGGGAGGAAGTGGAATAGTGGCTTCTTCTCGACCGGGTCGGTGTGCCAGCTCGTCACGGCATGGTAGTTCAGCGAGAACAGCTCGCCGCCGATGTTCTTGCGAATCTGGCAGACGCCGACGTGGTCCGGCTTGATCGAGCACCGGAACGCGCACAGGTCGCACCGGACGTCGTCGCCGGTTTCCTTGTGCCACAGCACAGCCTTGGCAACGGCGGACATGGCAAGCTCCTCGCGGGAACGGTCACGCCGGAATTGTACGTCGCCGCGAACGGAGTTCCAGTCACTTCCCCCGCTGATGCACCACCAGCGAATCGCCCTGGAAATACAGCAGTTCCGCCTCGCCGTCGTTGTTCACGTCGAACAGGCCTATCACGCGGATCGCCTGCGGAATCCGGGCAACGGCGGGGCCGGCCGGCCACTTGAACCAACCCGGGATGGCCGCCTTGTCGCGGCCCCAGACTTCGTCGATGCCGTCGCCGTCCCAGTCGCAAACCAGGCCCAGCGGGTCCACCTCAACCACGTTCGCCCTCGGGGCAGCCAGCGCC
>JAQTVL010000366.1:0-4627 GCA_028706835.1 Phycisphaerae bacterium
CCGATGCTGCAAGACAACTGGGCCCGCTCGTAGCGGGTGGCGGCTGCCCCTCATGGACAAGGCGAACCTGGCCCCGCCAGGCCTAGTCGCCTCGTTCGGGCTTGACCGCGGACCACATAGCAGGGGCGGTTGGGCGCCCGAGCCGCGAGTGTGCCGTCCAACCGTCCCTACGGGACTGGCCCAGAAAGGGGCGATCGCGTCCCCAGCGATAAATCGCTGGGCTATTACCAGATGTCCCTACGGGACAGGCGATGGCCGACCCCGAACGGTACGTGCGATTATGCACCCGGGGAGTTGGCAGTGCAGTTGCGCCATTGACGCCGCCGGAACATCCGGTACCTTGCAGACTGAACCGACGTGCATTACCTGCCTTCACCAAGGAGAACGCCATGCGATTCATGCTCACCCTTGCCGCGATTGCCCTGCTTGCGCCCGCCGCCTTCGCGCTGGACGTGCCGATCAATCTGACCGAAACCGCCGGCGTGGCCCGGTCGGCCGACCCGGTGAGCGTCGGCGTGCCGATCCCGCGGGACCTGCTGGCGGACGCCAGCAAGCTGTGTGTGCTCGACCCAGCCGGCAAGAAGGTGCCGGCCCAGTTCGAGGTGCTGATGAGCTGGTTCCCGACGGCCAAATACCCGGACAGCAAGAAGTCCGTTCGCTGGGTGCTGGTCGATTTCCAGGCCGACGTGCCTGCCAACGGCAAGGCGACGTATCGGCTGGCGGACACCGGCCCGGGGCCGGAGCATCCGGCGCCGGTGAAATTGGCCCCGGACAATCGTGTCGATGGGGGCGAAACGATTTCGACCGGCCTCCTTGGGCTGAGCCTCAGCGGCAAGGCATTCCAACTGCTTGGCGGCGTCTCATTCGACAAGCAATCGGTCATCGACGCCCGCCCGGCAGACGGCCTCACCCTGGAGGGTATGGACAAGAAACGCTACGACGCGGTAAAGGATCTGATCGACCCGCCGAATGCGGCCGACATCGCGTACCGCGGCGAAGACTCATATCTGAAGCTGAACCCGCACAATCCGCCGAAGAAGTTCCGGTTCATCGTCGAGAAGGCCGGCCCGCTGCGGACTGTCGTCATGGTCGAAGGCGTGATGAAGGCGATGAGCAAGGACGGGGGCGAGTACGAGTATGTCACCTGCGGGCCGAAGGGCGAGGTCGGCCCGAAGGTCAAGCTGCCCTGCCGCGACGAAAGCCTGGCGTTCCGAGCCCGCATCGTCGCCTACGCCGGCAAGCCGTATGTCCGCGTGTTCTTTACGTTCATCAACCCAAAAGGCCTTTCGCACACCTCGACGGACCAGGAGAAGTATCGCGCCAACAATTACATCGAGGGCGGCTCCCAGGTCCCCGGCAACTTCCAACTCGAATCCCTGGAGCTCGGCACGACGCTCAAATTGTCCGGTCCCGCCAAGTATCGCTTCGGCGGCGACACGGTCATCGCCGGCGATCTGAAGGCCGATGCCGCCGACACCGCCACGCTCTACCAGGACAGCTCGGCTGGCTGGATATGGCAGGCAGCCGAGAAGAAGCTCCTCGACCCGGTGCTCAAGAAGAACGCCGAATGGATGGCTGAGAACACCAAGGTGGACAGGCCCTACTTTGAATTCGACCCCCTGCAATACGCCGTCCTCCACAACCAGGATGGCTACTCGTTCATGGGCTACCGCACGCTCGACGCCGCGGGCAAGGAAACGGGCGCCGGCAACCGGTCAGCCGGCTGGGTGGACGTTACCGACGGCAAGGTGGGCATGACCACGGCGGTTCGCTACTTCTGGCAGATGTGCCCGAAGTCGCTGCGTGTCGGCGGCGACGGCCGGGTGGCCGTCGGCATCCTACCGAAGGAGTGGGGCCGCGGGCACTTCATGGACGGCAAGATTCGTCGCACGCACGAACTGATGTACCGCTTCCACGGCGCGGAGGATGCGGCCGTCGCCGAACAGTCAGCCAAGGCGTTCAACGAGCCGCTGGTCGCCTACTGCGATTTCGACTGGTATCGCGACAGCGGCGCGTGCGGCCTGTTCACCAAGCCCGACGAGAAGAACTGGCCGCTCTACGAGGCCCAGATGAAGACCGCCGTTCACCTGGATGTGAACCCGAAGCTCAACCCCGCCCGCGACTCGTCGTTCGCCATCGAGCGCGAAAAGGACGACGCCTTCGGCTGGGAGCATTTCGGCGACACGGCCAAGCGCGGCTTTCGTGGGCACTCGCAGTTCCAGGAATTCGACTGCTCGCGCTGCCTGCTGATGCACTACTTCCGCACCGGCGATCCGCAATACTTTCGCGAGGCGGAGATTTGCGCCCGGTTCCTGGCCAACATCCCGTGCTTCGGCGGCGGCTATGGCCACCAGCACCCGGAGAGCAGCCACAACTGGATCCAGGGCCTGATCGACTACTGGTGCATGACCGGGATGCCGGAAGCGAAAGAAGGCATCGACGCGATGGAGGGCTTCTATCGCAACTGCCAGAGCGAGTCAGCCGGCAACTGGCACTTCAACGGCCGAAACGCAGCCTACGCGCTCAACGGCCTGCGGCAGTTCTACGAACTGACCGGCGACGATACGTGGGCCAAGGCGGCCAACACGTGCATCCGTAGCGTCCGCCAGCGCACCCGCCCCGTTTCGGGGTTCTTCGGCGGCAACCCGGCGGACTTCATGCAGCACGTGCTCGGCGACGCGGCCGGTCGATACGCGCTGCTGACCGGCGACGCGGACGCGATCGACCTGCTGCTGGGCATGGCGTGCTACTTCAAGCCGTTCGGCGGCCAGGGCAAGGGGCCCGGCACATATGATCTCTACGCCTATGCGACGATGCTGACCGGCGACCGCACCTACCTCGACGCCGCGATTAAGAACGCCAAGGACGCCGATTCGTGCGGCCCGGAAGGCCCGATGTATCGCACCGGCACCGCGTCGAGCAAGACGTGGTCGGAGGACCTCGGCGGGCGGATGCAGGTGTTCTTCCACGCGATGAAGGAATGGAAGCCCGCGGACGCCGCGCCCCCGGCGGCGGTGACCGACCTGGCGGCCCAGCCGGGCGACGCCGGAAGCGTCAAGTTGACCTGGACCAACACGTCCGACGGCAAGGACGAGCGCCCAGCCGCCGTGCTGGTCAAGCACGCCCCCGGCGAGATCGTCGAGAGCGTTCCGTGGGCTCGGAACAAGATGGATGCCACCGTCGAGGCGGAATGGAAAGACAAGGTGAACTACTGGTACGCCGACAACGTTACCGCGAGGGGAGTGATCCCCGCCAAATACGGCGAGAAGCAGAACACCGTTGTCACCGGCCTGCCGAGCGGTAAGACGCTGTGGTTCGTCGTCCGACTGGTCGACAAGGCGGGCAATCGCAGCAAGCTGTCCAACTGCGTCAAGGCGATCGTGCCGTAAAGCGGCGAAGGGCCGTTTTCGCATACGCTCTGTGTCCCGCCGCCCATGAGAGTCGTGGGCGGATGGCTTGTCGAATACACCAAGTTGAAAGCCTCACACATGAAGAAGATCGCTGCTCTTGCCGGTTGCGTTACGTTCGCCCTCGCTGCCGCCGCGCTGCCGGCGGCAGACATCCCGCTGAAGAACCTGCCCGGGGCTGAGTTCTCGCCGGGGCAACTCAAACTGCCGCTGACTGTCGCCGAACGGAGCGGCGTGGAACGCAAGGGGGTGGTCGTCAGCTCCGGCGTGCCGTTCCCGGCGGGGTTCGTCGCCGATCTCGGCAAGCTGGCGGTGGTCGACAAGGACGGCAAGCCGGTCGTCAGCCAGGCGAACCTGATGGTCAAGTGGCACAAGCCGGCTTACGACGACTCGGCCCAGTGGGCGCTGGTCAGTTTCGCCGCGAACGTGCCGGCGAACGGCACGGCGGTTTACTACCTGACCGACGACGGCAAGGCGGCGGCCCCGGCGTCGCCGCTGAAGGTCAGCAAGACCGACAAGGCGGTGCAAGTCGAAACCGGCGCGGGCAGTTTCACGATCCCGCTGGCGGGCGAGGCGCTGCTGACGAGCGCCAAGGTTGGCGGCAAGGAAGTGCTGGGCAAGGACGGGCTGCGGGCGGTCATCACGGCCGGCGACTGGCCCGACCGCACGCTCAAGGCCGGCGACAAGCACGTGGCGACCCACGAGGCTGCGGACGTGACGGTCGAGGAGTCCGGCCCGGCCCGCGTGGTTGTCGCGATCCGGGGGCAATACAAGCCCGGCGACAAGGACGGCAAGTTCTACGGGTCCATCACCCGGCTGTACTTCACCGCCGGCAGCGCGTCGATCCGCGTCATCCACTCGGCCACCAACGGCAAGCTGGACCCCAAACTGGAGGCCGGCTGGCGGAACATCTACACCTGGCCGATCGCGGATGCCTCGCTGGTGGCCGACCTGGCGCTGGGCGACAAGGTGACGGTGTCGACGCCGGTTGACGACAAGGCGGTCACGTCGGACAAGGAATTGCTGGTCTACCAGGCCAACGACAAAGAGTGCAAGGTGACAGAGGGCGGCAAGGAACTGTCCGGCGGCGGCAGCGATCCGGGCGTGCTCAGCGTGGCGGCTGACAAACTGGGGCTGTCGGCGGCCCTGCGGAACTTCCGGGTGGAGCACCCGCACGCGATGGCGGGCTCAGCCGAGAGTTTGCGTGTGGGCCTGTTCCC
>JAQTVL010000366.1:4637-5038 GCA_028706835.1 Phycisphaerae bacterium
TTCCCCGGCGAACTCGGCGAGCCGTTCCCGATCAATGGCGGGCAGCGAAAGAGCTGGGACGTCCGGCTGACGTTCTTCGCCGACGGCGCCCCGGACGCGAAGGCGGAGTTCGCCGTGGCGGACACGCTGCTGCTGTTCCGCCCCGAGCCGGCCTGGATGGCGAGGGCGGGTGCAGCCGGTTGCTGGCCCTATGGCCTGGGCCTGGTGAAAGACCCCGCGCCGGGCAAGCACTCGCTTCGCCGCGACAAGAGCAAGCTTGGAGGCGGCGGCACCGGCTGGGTCGGATACGGCAAGGTCGGCGACTGGAACTCCGGCGGGCACCACTGGAACGAGGAGTCCATGTACATCCCCTGGGTGCTCTGGGGCGACGGCGCCAACGTCGACTCCATCGAGGCCAGCTC
>JAQTVL010000367.1 GCA_028706835.1 Phycisphaerae bacterium
GTACAAGCCGTTCGAGCCGGCCACCTACAGCACCGACATCCAAGACTGGGGCATGGCCGCCCTGCTCGCCCGCTCCTGCGGGCCAAACGCGAAGGTGCTTGTCGACACCGGCCATCATCTGCTGGGCACGAACATCGAGCAGATCGTGGCCGTGCTGCTGGACGAGGGGCTGCTGGGCGGGTTCCACTTCAACGACCGCAAGTATGCCGACGACGATCTGACCGCCGGCTGCATCGCGCCGTACCAGTTGTTCCTGATCTTCGACCAGATCGTGGCTGCGCTGCCGCGGAACAAGAACGCGAGGCAGCTCGCCTACATGATCGACCAGTCGCACAACCTCAAGCCGAAGGTCGAGGAGATGGTGCAGACGGTATGCACCCTCCAGCAACTCTACGCAAAGGCCCTGCTCGTGAACCGCGCCAACCTCGCCGCCGCCCAGGCGAAGTGCGATATCGTCGCTGCCGAGGAGACGCTACGGACCGCCTTCTTCACCGACGTGACCGGCCTGCTAGCCGAGGTTCGCGAAGAAATGGGCGCCGCGGTCGACCCGCTGGCCGCCCTACGGGCGTCCAAATACCTCGACAAGCGGGCGGCCGAACGCAGAGCGGATAGAGGCGCCGGATCCAGCTACGCGTGAGGCGCCATCGCCGCCGCGGACGCGCCAGCCAGATGGCCGCTGGAGAACGCCCACTGCAAGTTGAACCCGCCGCTCGGACCATCGAGGTCCAGCACTTCGCCGGCGAAGAACAGGCCCGGCAGCAGCCGGCTCTGGAGCGTGTGCGGGTCAACCTGCTTGAGCGTGACGCCACCGCGCGTGACCATCGCCCGGCGGAAGCCCTCGGTGGCCGTCACGGTCAGCGGCGCGTCGGTCAACAGCCCGACCAGTGCGTCCCGCCTAGCCCGCGAAGCCTGCGAGCAGCGAACGTCCAGCGGCAGCCCAGCCTCCGGGATCAGCGCCTCCGCCAGCCGGTGCGGCACGTCCCGGCTGAGCATCGTTCGCAGCATCTTTGCGCCGTCGTCGCGGTTCCAGCGATCCAGCCGCCGGTGCCACTCCGCAGCCTGCACGCCGCCTGACAGGTCCATCCGTAGCGGCACGGGCTCCTTCGTCCGGTCGAGCAACGCCGCCACGTCGCCGGAGAGGTCCAGCACCACGGGGCCGGAGATTCCGTGGTGCGTAAAGATCATCTCGCCGACCACGCCGGCAGCGGACTGACGCGGCAGGTCGATCCGCACGCGGACGCAGTCCAAGGACAGCCCCGCCAGCGGCCGCGTCCAATGCTCCGCGGTCGTCAGCGGCACGAGCGCCGGCGTCGGCGTGACGATCTTGTGCCCGGCCTGCCCGGCCAGGTCGTAGCCGACCCCGCAGCCGCCAAGTTCCGGGTAGCCGCGCCCGCCGGACGCAAGGATCACGCGGCCAGCCGCGATCTCGCCGCCGTCCGTCTGCACGCCGGCAACCTTGCCGTCCGTCATCAGAAGTCGCGCCACGCGAACGCCGGTACGAGTCTCGACGCCCAGTTCCCGGCATCGCCGCCACAGAGCGCTCTGAACCGTCACCGCCTGCTGGCTGGCCGGGTAGACGTGCAGGCCGTCCGGGTCGGTCGCCGTCGGCACGCCGAGAGTGGCGAGGAACGCCCGCAGGCCCGCATTGTCCATCGCGTCGAGCGCTGGGTCGATGAACCGGCCCTGCCGGCCGAACGCCGCGATGAACTCATCGCGTCCGAGCGTGTTGGTGATGTTGCACCGCCCGCCGCCGGTGGCCAGCAACTTCACGCCAGGGCGATCAAGCTGTTCGCAGACCACGACGCGAGCGCCGGACTGTGCGGCGGCAATGGCGGCGGCTAGCCCGGCGGGGCCGCCGCCGACAATGACGATTTGCGGACTGGACGATGATTGCATCGCGAAATCGTAACACACCGGCGGCCCCGAGAGAACAACGGAGTCGGAACGCAAGGGTGATGGGGGATTCCCCTAGCCAATTCCGCGGAGCAAACCCGATTGTGGACAGCAACAGGTTTCCGATATCCTAAGAGATGGAAGCTCGGTGGAACAACCGGAGGGGCGTATCATGAAGTTCGTCATCAGCATGGTTCAAGAGTCGCCGGACAAGTGGCGTGCCTGGGTCCCGGAGTTGCCAGGCTGCGCGGTCCGAGGCCGGTCTCGGCTGGAGATATCGCAACGGATCGACCAGGCGATCCGCGGGTATCTGTCCAGTTGGGACGTATCGGTTCCGCCGGAGCTGGAGGAAGAATTGGTGCAACTCGAGACGGTCGGGTCAGGTAGGGTCGCACTGGCGGACTGACGCGACTCGGGGGCAACTACGTCGCAACGAAGAAGCCCAGGGAATGCGTTCCCTGGGCTTTTCTATTTCGCGCCTGCACAGGTCGAAGAGCTACTTCCGCCGCGCCTTCTTCGCCGGTTTGCGCGCCGCGACTTTCTTCTTCAGCGACGCCGGCTTGGGTGCGTGCTTCCTGCCTGCGGGCTTAGCGGCCGGTTTCTTCTTCGCCACCGGCTTCTTCGCGGCAACTTTCCTGGGCGCCGCCGGGGCCGGCGTCTTCGCCGCCTTTGGCTTAGACCCGCCCAAGCCAACCGAGAATAGCGTCCGGATGCCGCGATACAGCAAGTCGAGTTTCCGGCTGTCAGCCGTCGTCTGCTCCTTGATGTCCTGTTCCGGCGGGACGTAGTTGTACATGTCGCGGAACGCGCGGATGACCGCCAGGCTGGCGGCGTTCTCCAAGTGCTGGTCTTCGTGGATCAGGAACGTGTCGAGGCAGTTGAAGAAATTCGCCAGCAGCGTGCTCAGCTCGCTGCCCTCAAGGATCGTTTCCACGCCCTTGTGCGTCGCCTCCAGCCGAAGCGGATGGCCATGGATGGTCAGCCCTTGCTCGCGGTAAAGCTTCGGGGCCTTTGCGACCTGGCTGACCCATTGCTTCTTGTAGTTCTTGAGCGCAGCCGCTGTCACTTTCTGCCGCTGCACCAACCAGCGACAGAATGCGCACAGCACCGCCAGATTGTTTGGCGAGTATTCCCCGCCCTCGCTAAGCGGCATGATCGGCACGACCTCGACCTGCAAGCCGATGTGAGCGGCGCACATACAGCACCGCCCGCCAGACTCCGAGAGCATCTTCTCGCGAACTGCTTCCGCCGAACTGGGTTCGCTCATATCGCGCCCTTTCCCTGGGTCAGGCCGACGCGGCCCCTACCCCAAATGCTATCCTGGTATATTCTTCATCGCCGGTCGGCGGCAGTCTCAAAAAACGCTGCCACGCCGGATGTCAGACAGGTAACACAGCCGCGACGCCCCGTTCCGTCCCCGCGATCCATCAACTTCGTCGCGTCGCATTGGCCGACCCGGCCGGGCTTGTGCAGGCGAGCAACCCAGCCGAACTCCCCGCCAATGTGCCTTCAGTTTATGGATTTCGGCCCTCGGACGCAATAGCAACCTTGGGTCGCAGCCGTTTTCGGGGTTAATTTGACCATCTTCAGTCGACTGCACTTGCCCCTCGGTTCGGCGACAACCACTTGTGGCGCAATTACTTAACACCGTATTCCGCCCAAACTTCTCACGATTCTGAATTCGCCGATCTCTGGGTCAAGTGGCCGGATCGCCGGTAGCGACATATAGTGTGCTGGGTGGTTTTTGCGCGCCGATCGGCCCGCAGAGCAGGCGAGCGGAGGCCTACTGCTTGCGGCGACCGCAACAGGTTGATGTGGCCCGACCAAGCGCAACACTACCCGTTGTGTTCGGCAGCGCAATGGTCGTAACCGGAGGCGCCAGCAACCCCGGGGCAACGCAGGCCCCCCTTCTTTCGCGGACCCTATGGGACTATTTGACCAACTCGGCGACTTGGTTCTACGCCATGGCCAGAAAGCACTGGATGCCATGGCCGGGCTGAACTTCGCCGACGCCGCCGGCCTGCGAGGCCTGCTCGACGAAGGCATGCTCGCCGTCGAGGCTGGGCGATACAGCCTGACACCGCGAGGCCTGGCCCAGCTCGAACGCAGCACCCTCGAGTCCGTGCTCGACGAACTCGACCCGAAACGCGACCCGTCCGCAGGCTCGGGCCGCGGCGACGACCTCCTCAGCGACCGCGACCTTCGGGCCGCCCTCCGCCTGGCCCTGACTCCCGGCGCCGCCTGCCCGCTGCACGTCGAGCGCGCCGACCTGAACCGGTTCATCGCCCAGTGCCGCCGGACCTTGTCCGTCGTGCTGCTGCTGGACATGAGCTACTCGATGGGTCAGTTCGGGCGGTTCCACCAGGCCAAGCGTGCCGCCCTCGCCCTCCAGTCGCTGGCCCGCGACCGGTTCGCCGACGACAGCGTCGACGTGATCGGCTTCTACTCGCTGGCCGAACCCATCGCCCGCGAGCGGCTGCCGCTGCTGATGCCCATGCCCGTCGCCATCGCCGACAGGAAGGTCGACGTGCGGGTCCCGCTGGCCGAGGCGAGCCAGGCCCCACAGCACTTCACGAATCTGCACATGGCCGTCCAGCTCGCCGGCCAAGTCCTGGCCAAACGGCCGGGCGAGAACAAGGCCGTCTTCATCGTCACCGACGGCGAACCCACAGCCTACGTCGACGACGGCCGGCTGGTGCTGCGCTATCCGCCGGACGGCGAGACCGCCGCCGCCACGCTGGCCGAAGCCCAGTCGCTGACGAAGTCCGGCGTCAGGCTGACCAGCTTCGCCCTGATCGACGACTACTCGTTCATGGACTGGGTGGACTTCATCGACCGCCTGACCCGCCTGACCCGCGGCGGCAGCTTCTACTGCGGCAGCGAGAACCTGGCCGCTTGCGTTCTCGAAAGCTACATCGCCTCGAAGAAAGCGTGAAGAAGGAATGCGGACTGTGGAATGCGGAATTGAAAACGCCTGACAGATTGAACCGCAGAGAGCGCAAAGATGACGCCTCCCTCAGAATAGGCGTGAGCGTTTAGGCGGCGACACGAGTGGGCCGGGGGCGGATCGTCGGCTGGGGAATCGGATGAATCCCGGGGCGCGGCTGGAAGAAGCTGACGGGGACGAACCGG
>JAQTVL010000368.1 GCA_028706835.1 Phycisphaerae bacterium
GGTGTCGAGTCCGCCGCAGGCGGTCGAGACGCCGCGACGACGGACACCCAACCCCTCTCCCGCGTGCGGGGGAGGTGGCCCTTTCAGGGCCGGTGGGGGTCTTGCGGGCCACCCGCCCCCGGGTGTCGCCCTCTCTGTCCCATCGGGACATTTGACAATAGCCCAGCGATTCCATCGCTGGGCCACCGCCCGCCGAATCCGCCCCAGTCCCATCGGGACGATTGAACCGCCGCCCGGCCAATCGTCGGTGCCGTCCCGCCGCCCCGCCCGCATTCAGCCCGCGAAGCGGGCGCCGGCCTGTAGCCGCATGCGTAAGCATGCGGACCGATCGTCCATTCTCCCGCCAGCCTCCAGCGGGGGCGAAGGCGGCTCGGGCATGCACCGGAATTGCCGATCCTGCTCGGGCCAAGTACGCGGCATTTTGCGTTGCCGAATCCGTCCCGTTACGGCATTGACCCGCGATGCACGAAGTCCGGACCGACCTGTGCATGTAACTGACCTGCCTGTTCCCGCTGACCCTTGGCGCGGGGGCATGGTCGTTCGACACGCTGCTCGCCCGGCGAGGGCTACAGGTTGTCGCGGTAACCCGTGTTCCGAGCATCCGTGAATCATCGCAACCTTATATTTGCGAATAGGTTATGTCGCAACCGCAAAAACGATTGATTTGCATGGGATGCCACAGGTAGAATAGTTGATGATACGGGTTTTGATATGACATGATACGGGTTGCCTTGTGCCAGAGTACACGCTCAGTCAGGTTGCGCGAGATCTCGGGGTTGCGCCGATTACGCTGAAGCGATGGCTTCTGTCGGGGCGGGTTGCGGAGGTGCAACGAGACAGAAACGGCTGGCGTGTGTTCACCGATGAGGACGTGGATAGAATTCGTGCCTATGCGGATACCCGCAATCCGCCAACAAATCCATCGCGTCCCTCACTATTCGACGGGGCGGTACGATGACAGACATGGTTGACCCAGTGCGCCGAAGTCAGATCATGGCGCGCATAAGGTCGGCGAACACTGGCCCTGAACGGATTGTCAGACGCCTGCTGCATGGGTTGGGATATCGCTTTCGATTAAACCGGGCGGATTTGCCTGGGAAGCCCGACTTGGTATTGCCAAGGCATCAGACAGTTGTTTTTGTAAACGGATGCTTCTGGCATGGGCATACGTGCAAGGATGGGCGGCGGCCTAAGAGCAACCGAGCTTACTGGAATAGGAAACTGAGAAGAAATGCAGAGCGGGACGAGACGAACGCGCGTTGTCTGCGCGGGATGGGTTGGAAGCAGATTGTTGTATGGGAATGTGAATGTTCGGATGCAGACCGATTAGAAAGACGATTAGAGAAGTTGCTGTGCATGAGGTGAGCGTGTCCGTTACCCATAGGAAAGACGGTATGCGGGTCGCATCCTTCTTCTCTGGAATCGGGGGGTTCGACTTGGGCTTCGAACGGGCCGGGTTCGAGGTCGTATTCCAGTGCGAGATTGACAAATTCTGCACGCGAATCTTGAAACGACATTGGGCGAAAGTTCCAAGGTCGTCGGATATCAGGAAGCTTGCCCATGACGAAATCCCAGAAGCGGAAGTGTGGGTGGGGGGGTTCCCGTGCCAGGACGTATCCTTGGCGCGAATGGGGCCAAGAGCAGGGCTTAAAGGAAAACGATCTGGCCTCTTTCATGAATTTGCTGAGCTTATTGGACGACGTTGCCCCGAAATTGTCGTTATCGAGAACGTTCCGGGTTTGCTCTCTAGCCACGGAGGACGAGATTTCGAAATCGTCATTAGAACGCTGGCCAAGCTCGGGTATGGTGTTGGATGGCGTGTGTTTAACAGCAAGAACTTCGGAGTCGCCCAGTCGCGCCAAAGGGTCTACATTGTTGGAAGTTATCGAAACCGGCGACGTGCCGGAGAGATACTTTTTGAGCCGGAATGCGGCGAAGGGGATTTTGAGAAGGGCGGAACAGATGGGGAGAAATCTGTTTCCCCCTTTAAGAGAAGCCTTGGAGATCCTGTCAAAGGCCCGATAGTGCAATCGCTGGCTTACTGCTTGTATGCCTGTTCGGCGCGACATACGGGAACAGATTGGAGTCGGACATACGTCAGTTACCCGGATGGTCGAGTTCGGCGGTTGATGCCGGGCGAATGTGAAGCGATTCAGGGATTCCCGAAAGATTGGACCGTGCCGGCGGATGCTGAGGAGAATGCGGACGTATTGGATTCGCTGCGGTACACGGCTCTAGGTAATGCGGTCACGGTCCCGGTTGTAGGGTGGTTGGCGAAACGGATCGCGCAGGTGCTGCTACGCCAGAAACTGGCGGACAGTATTAAGGCTGGGTCGAGTCGGACAGCAGTTGTTGCAGTGAGTTGAGAAACTGGGGGCGTGGACGGTCCTGTCTGCGTCGGGGCAGGCGATCAGGCGGAATGGGGCCGACGATAGCGCGAAAAACGTCTAAACTAAACCCCGTTCTTTGGGTGTCAATGAGTTCTTCGGCTTCGTCGGGAATGTCAGCAAAATAGGAGCCGTCGCGGAAAGCAATTCTGAGTATTCCCTCGTCAAAGGCCCAGTGGTGTAGTTTGCAGAGGCATAGACCGTTGGAAACAACGTCTAAGTCGTACTGCGCCCACGGGAGGATGTGGGCGGCGTCAACACCGGGGAGGCGGTTAAACGGGGTAGACGGAAACTTTTTCCCGCAGACTATGCAAGTTGAGCGGTAGGCGCGTCTTACCGCGTTGCGAAACTGGGCGCTTGTGGGTCCTCGCTGGGTAGCCCATCGGCGCCAATCTTTGGCTACCCTTCTCTTAAGAGCCGTTTCCTCGGGGTCGATGTCTTCCATTTGAACAGTTGGCTGGTCAGGCTGGCCACGGCCGAGCAGGTGAAGCAATGGTGGAAGCGGGTCCGTGCGTTCACTGTACGACAGCTCAAGGTCGGGGGCCTGAGTCGCGAGAGCGGTCTGTAGGTCCCGGACGGCTTTTTCGACAGCGGTCGGGATTGGGCCACCGGCCATTACTGCCGCTTGGTGGTCGTGGATGATCTCGGCTATCGTCGATGGGAAAGTAAGTCGGCGAGTCCAGATAGAGCGGAGATTCTGCAAGCGGCGTGCGAAGCCGATTTCCTCTGCTTGGTGGGTGGTATTGGCGACGATGACTTCGTCCACAGTGAGCAATGCGGTATCGGCGGTAAGTTGTACATTGGAAAGTTGGATGTGGGCGACGATGTAGCGTCGGCTGAGCATGACGGGCAGACCGGAGCCAATGCGTTCGCCAGAACGGACGGCGGCGGGCATCAAAAGGGCGGCGGCCAATTGACGCTGCAACTGTATGCCGCGATTCTTGACTTTGAGACGGATACGGAACTTGCCCTGGATGTGCCGGAGGAAGGTGTCAGTGTCGATGCGAATATCGGGAGCCAGTTGAAAGATCAAGCGGTGGTCCACAAGGTCGGTCGGGGTCAAGCCGTCAGCGGTCGTCTCGCTAATCTCGTATTCGCCGCGGCCTCCGCTAGGTTGATAGGTAACGCGCATTCGGCTTATTGCTCCCCAAGTCTGACGGCCCGAAATCGGCCACCCTCGTTCAACAGATGGACGTATTGTGCCACATCTGTGGGAAAGGGCAATAGGGCGATCGCTGTAACTGCAAGTCCCGCGAACCAGGGCTGTTGCATGGGAGTGCTCACCCAAAGACGCGACACGTTGCCGGTGGTGGCCCTTCGACCGCGTTCTGTGCTGGCAGCGAATGTCCTACAACCACACATGGCGCAGAAACTCGCCGCCGCCAGTTGCCAAGCAACGCTTGACAACTGGTTCCCCCCGAAATCGCCTGGGTGCCGTGGCCACGCGGTTGTTTGCATGGCCACGCCGCCAGCCCCCACGATCACCGCCGGACCCGGTCTTCAAACCGCCCGCCGGTCGGGTAAAATACCGGCGTGCGTTCTCGCATCCGACCACCGGTCCGGGGACTGCCATGAGCCGATATCAATGCCAGGTCTGCGGCCACATCTATGACCCGAAGCTCGGCGAGCCCGCACACGGGATTCCCCCCGGCACGCCGTTCGAGGACCTGCCCGCCGGCTGGGTCTGCCCCGTCTGCCGCTCGCCCAAGGCGATGTATCGAAAACTGGCCGGCTAGGAAGCGTTCAGCGATCAGCGATCAGCCGGACGAATAGTGCATTTTCAAGCTGACCGCTGACAGCTTCCTGGCTGACAGCTTCCCGGCTGACCGCTTCCCGGCTGACCGCTCTCTTCCTGCCCCATCCGCCGCAGCCACCGGTAGTGCGCGGCTACGCCCGCAAGGAACGACCGGTGCGCCTGATACGGCACCCCGAACTGGCCGCACGTCTGCTCCACGATCGCCGAGATCGCCGGGTAGTTCACGTGGCAGATCAGCGGGAACAGGTGGTGCTCCTTGTGGTAGTTCAGCCCGCCCAGCAGCCACGTCAGCACTCGGCTGCCGCGCCCGAAGTCCACCGTCACCCGCGCCTGGTGCACGGCCCACGGGGTCGGCATTTGCCCAAGCTTCTCATCCGGCGCCGGGAAGTCAGCCAGCTCCACCAGGTGCGGCGTCGCGAACACCAGCACCATCACCGTCCCGAGCACCACCGCCCCGACCGCGTAGTAGAACAGCACCACCAGCACCGGGTGGAACAGCATCGGCACGGCGAACGCCCACGCGAAAAAGATCACCCGCCCCACGATGAACGTCACCAGCGCCCCGCGCCGAGGCCGGGGCACGCGATGCTCGCCCAGCCGGCCGGTGATGATGAACCGGAAATCGTCCAGCAACTGCATCTTCACCGCCAGCAGCCCGTAGACCGGCCAGACATACCAGTGCTGCCAGCGGTAGTACCATCGCATCGGCTGGTGCGGCGTCAGCCGGGCCAGCCCGCCCGTGTCGCAGTCGTCGTCGTAGCCGGTGATGTTGACGTACATGTGGTGGATGATGGTGTGCTTCCAGTGCCACTGGCCGCTGCTGCCGCCGGCCAGGTGGAGCGTCCAGGCCGCCAGGCTGTTGACCCAGCGGCGGTTGGA
>JAQTVL010000369.1 GCA_028706835.1 Phycisphaerae bacterium
AGTCGATCGAGTTCAGCGTCGGCAAGACGGGGACGATCACCCCGGTGGCCAATCTGGCGGCGGTGTCGGTGGCCGGCTCGACGATTCGCCGGGCGTCGCTGCACAATTTCGACGAAGTCGCCCGCAAGGACATTCGCGCGGGCGACACGGTCGTCATTCAGAAGGCCGGCGAGGTGATTCCGCAGGTGGTCAAGGTGATCGTCGAGAGCCGTCCGGGTTCCAGTCAGCCGGTCCGCGAGCCGGCCAATTGCCCTGTGTGCGCCGGGCAGACCGCGCGCGACCCGGAGGGCGTCTACCTGCGGTGCCTCAACCCCGCGTGCCCCGCGCAGTTCAAGCGGCGGCTGGCGCACTTCGCCGGGCGCGACCAGATGGATATCGAGGGGCTTGGCGAGGTGATGGTCGAGACGCTTACCGACGCCGGGCTGGTGCATGAATTCGCCGACGTGTATCGGCTGACGGCGGAGCAACTTCGGCCGGTGCTGGGCAAGAAGGGCAAGGAAGGCGAGCCGCGAGAGATTTCGGCTCGCATCGAGAACCTGCTGGCGGGCATTGAGGCGTCGAAGGGGCGGGACTTGTCGCGCGTGCTCGGCTCGTTGGCGATCCACCACGTCGGCGGGCACGTGGCCGAGGTCCTGGCTGACGGCTTCGGCGAAGTTGGCCGGCTGATGTCGGCTGGCGAGGAGGAACTCCAATCCGTGCCGGAGATTGGGCCGGTGGTCGCCAAGTCGGTCCACGATTTCTTCGCGTCGGACGTCGGCCGGCACACCATCGAGTCGCTGCGATCGGCCGGCCTGACGATGGCGCATCGCCGCGTCGGCGAGCCGGGCCGGGTCGGCCCGGGCCCGTTGGCGGGCAAGACGCTGGTCGTTACCGGGACGCTGAAGCGGTTCGGGCGGAAGGAGATCGAGGACAAGATCAAGTCGCTCGGCGGCAAGGCGACCGGTTCGGTGTCCAAGAGCACGGACTACCTGGTCGTCGGCGAGGAGGCGGGGAGCAAACTGGAAAAGGCGAAGAAGCTCGGCGTGAAGACGCTGAGCGAGGACGAGTTCCTGGCGCTGATCGGGGAAGGGATTGCGGCCCAGGAGCGCAGGCCGTAAGATAAGAGCATGAAGACGGTCCGCTATGTCTATTGGCAGGAAGGGGGCATGTGGCTTGGGTATCTTGAGGATTACCCGGACTACATGACGCAGGGCCAGACGCTGGAGGACCTTCAGGAGCATCTGAAGGACCTGTATAAGGATCTGTCTGAAGGTCACATCCCCAACGTTCGCAAGGTGGCGGAGCTGCAAATCACATGAAACGGGGCGACCTGATCCGCCGCATTGAGCAGATCGGATGCCTGTTCATTCGGCACGGCGGGCGTCACGATTGGTATCAGAATCCCAAGACCGGGTTCTGCCAGCCCGTACCGCGTCATCGCGAAATCCAAGAACATCTTGCACGCAGTATTCTCAAGAAGTTGTCCGACTGAGAAAGAGAAAGGGGTCACGCAGTCGGGAATAGGACCCCTTTGTTCGCGTCAACGTCGCGCCTGCCCTGCAAAGCGGTAGCTGCGCTACCGCACTCCACAAACCGCGAAGAGGTAGCGCCGCCACTGAATCCTGGCACAACAGTTGAATCTATGTATCCTAACATTTACTTGACATACGGGGAATCTGTGCTATCAATTCAGGTTGGTTTGCCCGGCTGCTGGGTGGCGGATTGACCCGTGGGACAGGCCGGGGTCGGGCCGTTGGCCTGGGGCGGGATAACTTTGGGGACGAGCAGGACGCTTACGTGCGCGCCTTAGATGAAATCTTCTGGATGTGTTGGCCAAATAGGCACTTCCAGAACATTTCAGGCTGGACGATGAAATCTTGCGAAATCTTGTCGTAACACTATGAAGAACAATGACATCCAGAAGATTCCATGCGGGCGGCAAGGTTGCGATTAC
This sequence comes from Phycisphaerae bacterium, assembly GCA_028706835.1. Classification (GTDB taxonomy): domain Bacteria; phylum Planctomycetota; class Phycisphaerae; order JAJVII01; family JAJVII01; genus STB-87. The sequence continues at coordinate 1,934 of JAQTVL010000369.1, forward strand.
GGCGGTTCGATTGCAGCGGAGAGATGAAACCTTGCGACCTTGCGACCTTGCTCGTAAGTGTTTATATGGCAGATAGTTAGCAAGGTCGCAACGAAACACGATGGAACCTTGCTCAATTATGTCGTAAGGCTTTGCCAGGCATCGACATACGCGGAAAGATAACGGGCAGGATGCCCGTGCTACGGATTCATCGCGGCGGGAAGCGCAGGGTCAGCACCCACTTTCGCCATTCCATGTCCACGTCGGCCAGCGTCTTCGGGGCGAAGGCTTCCTTCAGGGTCTTCAGGCCTGTCGGGTCGTCGGCGGCGTGGTCGCGGAAGGCCCGGTAATACTTCTCCAGCATCCCTTTGTCCTGCATGTAGTGGCAGAGGTAGCGGGCCTGGGCGTAGTTCATGCCCATGTTGGCGCCGCGAAAATCGGTCGACGTCAGGTCCTCCAGCGAGCCCAGCTTGTTCGCCTCGATCGCCTTCTGGAGGGCCGGCAGACGCCAGTTCGGCAGGCCGACGATCCGGTCGCCCTGGTAGCTGCACTGTTCGTAGAGCGAGCCCATTCCCTCGTTGAACCAGGCGGGGATGTTGGGAAAGTCGAAGGCGATCATCGCGTGGGTCAGCTCGTGAACCAGCGTGCCGCCGCCGGTGTTGATGTCCATCACCAGCACCCGATCCGTCGGGCGGAAGAAGCCGTAGTAGGGCGGGTCGGTGTCGTGCAGCACGTCGATGCAGAATCGGCGGTAGTTCTTCTGGCCGCTGAACAACAGGACGACCATTGGCTTGTCCGGCTGGGCGTCCATGTATTGCTTCTGGAATCGCCGGGTCGAGCCGAACACGGTTTCGGTCAGCCACTGCCGGGCGGCGTCCTCGTCGCGGTCGATGATGACCAGGAACGGCGAGCGGATGGCGGCGGCATGGCCCCGGCCGACGGCCTTCAGCCAGGTTCCCTTCAGTTCGGTCAGCTCGGCGGTGAGGTCGGGCGCGGAGGTGGCTGGCCGGGCAGTGCGGCGATCGGGCCGGCTGGCGGCCTGGGCGCGGGTTTCGGTCGCGGAGCAGGCCAGGAGCAGCACCGGCATAAGTGCAGCGGCCAGCGTCGTCTGGGCGAACCCCGTGGAACCGGTGAGCATATGCGGGCTCCTTTTCTTCCCTGCGTGTATAGTCGCATTGTACCGGCCCCGCCTTCGGCGGCGGCGAAAAATGTTGGCCCCGCAAATTTGCCTTTTAACGGCGCGAATACTATGGTTTGTGTGGATTGGCTGGGCAGTAGAGACAGCCGCCCGAAAACAACGCCCTGGATCGAGACCTTGATCCGACAATGCCTCCGCGGATCGAGGTCTTTTCATGTACCTGCAATCATCGCCTTGACCGTTCCCGCAGGGTTCCTACAATGGCCTCTGCTCAGGGACTGCCTATTTGTCTGGCGGTCAACTTGAAGGAACCTCGATGACGACCGCGCCCGCGAGTCTGATGCAAGCCTACGAGCGCATCCAGCCGGACCTCAAGCAGGTGTCGGCCATCCTCGATGCTGAACTCCAGAGCGACCAGCCTGAACTGACGGAACTGCTCGAGCACCTGTCCCGGTTTCGTGGCAAGATGCTCCGCCCGGCCATCCTGCTGCTGACCGCCCGGGCGACCGGCCAGGTACACACGACCCACCTCGGCTTGGCGGCGGTGGTGGAGATGTTCCACCTGGCGACCCTGGTCCATGACGACATCCTCGACGAGGCCCGCATGCGCCGCGGGGCCCAGACCATCAACCAGGGCTGGGGCAACGAGGCCGCCATCATGCTTGGCGATTGGCTGATCAGCCATGCGTATCACCTGTGCAGCCGGTATGGCAGCCAGTGGGCCAGCCTGGAGATATCGTCGGTTGCGCATCGCGTCTGCCAGGGCGAGCTGATGCAGCTTACCCGCCGGGGCGAACTGGCGATCGGGCCGGACGATTATTTCGAGATCATCACGGCGAAGACGGCGGCCCTGATCGGGTTGGCGGCCCGCCTGGGGGCGCACTTCAACGAGGCGTGCGCCGAGATGGAGCAGGCGTGCTGGGACTACGGCATCGACATGGGCATCGCGTTCCAGATCGCCGACGACGTGCTCGACCTGGTCGGCGATGAGCAGGAGGCCGGTAAGACGCTCCGTTCGGACCTGGCGGAAGGGAAGGCCACGCTTCCGCTGATTCACTATCTGCGGTCGGCTGACCCCGCGCACGCCGAGCGGATCCGCACCCTGCTGGACGGCCATCCGCTGACGGACCGCGGCGGGCGGCAGGTGCGCCTGCCGCAGCCGATCGCGCCGGACCGGCTGACGGAGGCGAGGCGGCTGCTGCTGGATTCCGGCTGCATCGAGTCGGCCCGTGCGGCGGCGCGGACGTACGTGGAGTCAGCCAAGGCCCGCCTGGCGTGCCTGCCGGAGACGGAGGCGAAGGCGGACCTGCGAGCGCTGGCGGACTACGTGCTGGTGCGGGACCGATAGAATTCCGTAATCGCTTGCAGACGCCCGCTTTTACTGTTACCTTCCCCACCGGCATGAGCGAACCCAAGAGCAACGATCTTCCGCGGGGCGTGACGCTGGTTTGCCGCGACGGCAACGAGCCGGTCGAACTGACCATCCGGGCGGCTGACGGCAACGAACTTGCCTGGCGAATCCACGATCTGATCCCGCTGATCCAGTCGGGGAAACTGGGCAAGCTGATCGACGCCGCCCGGCAGACGAACAAACCGTCCTAGAAAAGGGGTCACGATCCATTTCCGGCTTGCTGTTCGACCGCATGGGAGGTAGGGTACGGGCATGGCCAGACAACCGCGAATGACGCCGGGGCGGATCGCCTACCACGTGATGAACCGGGGGGTGTTCGGGCTGACGCTGTTCGACGGCGAGGCTGACTACGCGGCGTTCGAGCGCGTGCTGGCCGAGGCCCGCGAGCGGACGGCCATGCGGCTGTGCGCCTACACGCTGATGCCCAACCACTTCCACCTGGTCCTCTGGCCGCGGGAGGACGGGGACCTGTCGCGGTTCATGCAGTGGCTTACCGTGACGCACTCGCATCGCTGGCACACGCATCGGCAGACCATCGGTCGC
>JAQTVL010000370.1 GCA_028706835.1 Phycisphaerae bacterium
ATCCGCGAAGACATCCAGTCGATGCTGACTGCCATCGACAAGGCTGCGGCCGACAACGCGACGAGCAAGGATCGATCCGGCGTCGCCGACCTGGCCCGCAACACGGTGGCGAAGGTGAAGAGCCTGCGTGCCGACTACGACTCGCTCCAGGGCAAGATCCAGGGGCTTGAGGAGGAGAACAAGAGCCTTCTCGAATCCCTCCGCCAGCGAACCCAGCCGACGAGCCTGCCGCGGCAAAGCCAGCCGGATATCCTGAAGGGGACGCCGTAGGGGGGATACGGTTGGGGCCGCAGGATCGCGGCGACCTACTTCCCGCGATGGGATGCAAGCAGCCTGGCGAGGACGGCCTTTCGCTCAGGGCTGCGGCCGTCGAACAGCACGCCGGCGACGTCCTGCCAGTCGCTCGTCAAGATGACGCGCTCGTCCAGCCGTGACAGTTCGTCCGCCTGGCGGCGGCGGTCAAGGAAGTCGTCGCCTGGGTTCACGATCAGGATGCACAGCCGGACGTCCACTGACCGATAGGCATGCACATCGCTGGGCAGGTCGCCGATGCCTGCCTCCAGGTTCGGGAATCGCCGTTTGAGTTCCTCGAGATGCTGCCGCTTGAACTTCTCCGACCGAATCAGCAGGCTGTCGCTGGTGATGATCGGCCCGCGGGGGAAACCGTGCGAGTCCAGCCAGTTACGCGACCGCTTGCCAAGCACGTCCGGTCGGCGGGTCAGGTACACGATGACGTAGCCTTTCTCCCTTTCCGCGCGGTTGAGCACGTCGGCGGACCCCGGCAGCGGCGCGGCCTTCCCGGTGAGAACCTTCTTGAAGCCCCCGTCCACAAGAGTGTGGTCCAGGTCGCTGATCAAAACCCGCGAGGCCCGGTCATGCACGGAGATCAGCAGACAGGCTGTCCCCGCCCGTTCAGCCAGTTTTCGATCACCGGTTGACACCGTGACGAGGTACTCGCCCTGGCTGGTCGGTGCCATCCACCGTGCGCGGGCATAGCCCTCGTCATCGGTGATCGCCCGGGCGAGCACGTGTTCGCCCCGGCTGAAAACGATCTCCCTGTTCGGGCGGTCGTCGAGAAAGCTGCCCTTCTGAAGCCGGGCGACGAGCTCGGTGTGTTCGCCGGGGTAGGCGAGGGCGTCGACGCCCAGGAGCAGGTATCCGTGCTGCCCGCCGAACCACTTCTCGACGATGCCGCAGCCGGGCAGAATCGACGACGCCGCGAGCAGCAGCGTGAAAGCGAAGGCTCGGCGGCACGGTTCGGCGGCTGTCGGCATGCGATCTCTCCCTTGGCGAGGGAAATGATAACGGTCAGCCGTGGAAATTGCGACTCCCTAACCCGCGAAAGTTGTTTATCTTCCGTGAGCGGCGTTTGGACGACACGTGCCGCCGAGGGCCGGAAGAAAACAGCGCCGGTCGGCAACTATATGCAGGGCCGCGATTCACGACCCGTCGCCCGCGGCTGTGGTCCATCCGCAACAAGGTGTTGATCTGTACGGGTTCCTTTGGACGAGACATGCCTGCTCACAGAATATTGCGACATCATTGGGGGCCGTGGGCGGTCGCGCTGATTGTGATGGCCGATCTTGTCGCTGCGTGCTCCCCGCGATACTACCGCCAGCAGGCAGACCGCGACGTTTACGCGATCGTCCGGGCCAAGCAGCGGGGCGTGACCGGCGTTGAACAATCGTTCGACATCACACCCCCAGGCGATTTCGACGACGAACTGCGGGTCCGGCGGTTTTCGCCTCGGCCGACGACCGCGGCGGATGGCGAACTGGGCGCTCGCCAGCGCGCGATCCTGTCCAGCACGCGGCCGGATCGGGCAGCCGTCGGGCAAATGGTCGACATGGCGTCGCCGATGCCCGCCACACAACCCGCCCAGGCCTACGCGACGACCACCCAGCAGGAAGAGGCGGCCGCGTCCATCACGCCGATCAGCGGGCCGGCGGAGTTGTTTGTGGAACCGGGCCGGTGGCCGGCGAATGTCCAGCGGGTTGATCTGGTGACGGCGCTGATGCTCGCCTCGGTCTCGAACCGGCAGTTCCAGTTGGGCAAGGAGACTGTCTATCGGTCGGCGCTGTCGCTGACCGGCGCCCAGTACCAGTTCGAAAGCCAGTTCTTCGGCACGGTCGATGCGTCGCTGGACCAGACGGCCAAGGACACCCGGTCCGGGACAGTGACGTCCACCCTCGGCTTCAACCGCAAGTTCCTGACCGGCGGCACCGCGGCCCTGAACATCAGCAACACGCTGTTTGAAGTCTTCACCGACCCGACGGGAAAGTCGGCCGCCTCCGCCATCAACCTGACGCTTAACCAGCCGATCCTGCGCGGCGCGGGCTATCGAGTGACGGTCGAGCCGCTGTTGCAGGCGGACCGGAACGCGACCTACGCCGTGCGGACGTTCGAGCGTCTGAAGCGCGATCTGGCGGTGAGCGTGGCCCGGCAGTTCTACCAGGTCGTCCAGAACGGCGACGCGGTGGTCAACGAGCGGAACAACTACGTGAACCTGATCCTGGCGCGGCAGCGGACGAGCAAGCTGGCGGAGGCGGGCCGACTGCCCGGCCTGCAAGTCGACCAGGCGCGGCAGGACGAATATCGGGCCCGAAATCGCTGGGTGCTGGCGATTCAGCAGTATAATCAATCTGTGGACGATTTCCGGCGGCTGATCGGCCTGCCGGTCGACCGGGCGATCGTGCCGGACCCGGCGTCGCTGTCGCGGCTGCTCCAGGGCGGATTTGCGTACGAGCCCCCCGCGGTGGACGACGCGGTGCGAACAGCCATGTCCAATCGTCTGGACGTCAAGACGGCTGCCGACCAGGTCGACGATGCGGTGCGGCGCGTGTATGTGACGGCTGACGCCCTGAAGATGGGGCTGAACCTGGCGGCCTCGGCCAACGTGCCGACGACGCCGGGCGTGAATACGCCCGCGGCGTTCCGGACAGACTTCGGGCAGTATTCGATCGGCATGCTGATCGATCTGCCGCTGGATCGGCTGACGGAGCGGAACGCATACCGGTCGGCGTTGATCGATGTCAACCTGAGCCGGCGTGCGTTGACCGACCAGATCGACGCGGTGACGCAGCAGGTGCGCCAGGACATCCGCAACGCGACGCTGGCGCGGAACAGCTATGAGATTCAGCAGTCCTCGCTGCGCCTGGCGGTGCGGCGAGTGGACTCGACGAACATGCTGCTACAGGCCGGGCGGGCCGACACCCGCGACTTGCTCGAGGCCCAGTCCGCCCTGGTGGAGGCTCAGAACTCGGTGACGGCAGCGCTGGTCGATTACCACATCGCCCGGCTGGCACTGCTTCGCGACATGGACGTTTTGCAGGTGGAGCCTGCGGGATTGACTTATCATGACCCGACAACAGACCGCTGAGTCGGACCTTTCGCTTCCGGCGCCGCCGAGTTCCTTCGGGCTGGCGCTCCCGGGCCGGGCCGTCGGTGTGGCAGGCTGGGCGCGGACCAACTGGAAATGGCTGACGGCGCTTGGCCTGGCGGCGGTCGTCGCGCTGGGCGGGTATGGCATCTATCGGATGGTTCACGCGGGAACGGTGGCCGCGGAGGGGATGGCCACGCGATTCGTCGTCACGCGCGGGCCGATGCGGGTGCTGGTCACGGCGGACGGGACGATCCGCTCGGACAAGACCGTGGACATCAAGAGCGAAATCGGGGGGATGACGCGAATCCTGGAGATCGTCCCGGAGAGCACGCGAATACCGTCAGCCGGCGAGTTTCTTGTGCGGCTGGACACCAGCGACATCGAGAAGCAGCGGGACGCGCAGTTGCTCAAGTACAAGCAGGCGGCGGCGGCCGCGACGCAGGCGGACAACGAACTGGACATTCAGCTCGCCCAGAACGACAGCGATATTCGCAAGGCGCAGCAGGCGAAGGACCTCGCGGCCATCGACGTGGAGAAGTACGAGAAAGGCGATTTCCCGCAGGGCGTGCAGGAAGCGCAGAACCTGATCAACATCGCGCAGGAGGAACTCCAGCGGGCGGACGACAAGCTCCAGTGGTCCAAGAAGCTCAAGGAGCAGGGCTACATCAGCGGGACCGAGCTGGCCGCCGACGAACTGGCCTTCAACAAGGCGAAGCTGGATGTCGCGTTATCCAATACGAAACTGGACGTGCTGCGGAAGTACACGTACGCGATGGAGTCATCCAAGCGGAAGAGCACGCTGAAGGAAGCGACCGCGGAACTGGAGAAGGTGAAGGCCCGGGCGGCGGCCCAGGAGCAGAAGTTCAGAAGCGACCTGGACACCAAGACCGAGGCGTCCGGCCTGGAAGGCAAGCAACTGGCCAAGCTCGAGCGGCAACTGGCGGCCGGGGTGATCAAGTCGCCGCAGCCGGGCCTGGTGGTGTATGCGACCACCGGCCGGTGGCGTGGCGGTAACCAGCAGGCGATCGACGTGGGCTACCAGGTGCGCGAGGGCGAATCGATCATCTCGCTGCCCGACCTGAACCTGATGGTCGCCGACGTCAATGTGCCCGAAGCCAAGCGGACCGACGTGCTGGACGGTCAGTCGGTGGTGATCAACATCGAGGCCCAGCCGAACAATCCGCTGGTCGGGCGCGTCAAGAGCCGCGGGATCATGCCGGTGCAGCAGGACTTCTGGCGTCGCGGCGATGTGCAGCAGTTCCAGGTGGTGGTGACGATCGACAATCCGCCCGAATGGCTGCTGCCCGGTCTGCGGTGCAGCGCGGTCATCACGGTGGCGGAGAAGCAGGACGTGGTGCAGGTTCCGATCCAGGCGGTGTTCCAGCGAGAGGGCGTCGATTTCTGCTTTGTCGACGCCCCCGGCGGCGCCCGGGCGCTGCCGGTGCTGATCGGCATGGACGACGATAAGATGGTCGAGGTCAAGGCGGGCCTGGAGCCCGGCCAGAAGGTTCTGCTGGCTGAGCCCGAAAATCCCGCGAAGATCAAGCTGGAAGACCCGACGTTCACCCGCCCGGCGCCCGTGGCCTTGCCGACGCCGGCAGATCGGAAA
>JAQTVL010000371.1 GCA_028706835.1 Phycisphaerae bacterium
CTTGGTGCTGGACGTGTCCGGCTCGATGGGCGAGCACGCGAAGCTGCCGCTGGGGCGGTCCGCGGTCGAGCAGATGATCAGCGACCTGAGGCCGGAAGACCGCTTCGACATCGTGTCGTTCAACATCGCCCCGGAGGCGATGGCTCCGGCGTCCCTCCCCGGCGAGCAGAAGAACAAGGACAAGGCCAAGGAATACCTCGGCAAGCTGAACGCCGCGGGCGGCACGGACCTGCTGGCGGCCCTGCAACTTGCAGCCAACCTCCAGGTCGACGGCCTGAGGAACGCGATCGTGCTGCTGTCCGACGGCCAGGCGACCACCACCGACGACCACGCCCCGTTCGTCAAGCTGCTCGGCGAGCAGAAGGCCAAGACCACCGTGTTCAGCTTCGGCATCGGCAACGACGTGAACCGGCCGCTGCTCGGCACGCTGGCTGAGCGGACCGGCGGGTTCGCCGACTACGTGTCCGGGCAGGAAGACCTGGCCCGCAAGGTCGAGTCGCTCCGTAAGAAGATCGACTCGCCGGTGATGAACGACGTGAAGATCGATTGGGGCAACGCAGCCGTCGAAGATGTCGTGCCCGCGACGCTGCCCCCGCTGTATCGAGGCCAGCAGCTCGTCGTCTTCGGGCGGTACGGCAAGGCCGTCAAGGGGCCGATCACGCTGACGGCCACGATCCAGGGCAAGAAGCAGACGCTGTCCGCTGACGTGGAATGGCCGGACAGGATCGGCGAGAACCCGGAGGTCGAGCGGATGTGGGCCCAGCGGGCGTGCGAGGCCCTCAACCAGGCGATCAACGCGAAAACCGGAGGCGAGAAGGAGCGCCGCCAGATTGTCGAACTCGGCACGACGTTCAGCATCGTCACGCCGTACACGAGCTTCCTCGTGCTCGAAAACGAGGCCCAGTTCTCCCGCTACGGCATCGAGCGGATCAACCGTGAGCGGATCGCCGACGAACGGGCCCAGCAGGAGACTCGCAACGCCTGGAACCCGACGCCCGCCCCCGGCGGCCAGACGGTCGCCCGCAACGATCCCCCGCCATCGCGGCATCTCGGCGGCGGTGGCGGTGGGGGCGGCGGCGGTGCGGTCGAAGGCACGTTCCTCGGCCTTCTGGGCCTGCTGTTGACGGCTGCCCTGCCCGGCTGGGCGAAGGCACGAAAGGAGAAGTGACGGACGATCGGACACCCGAACCCCGGCGGGGCGCAAGGGGAGCCCCGCCGGGATATTCAACGCGGCGCCGAGTGGCAGGGACCTCCATGAAGACCGCACGAACCACACTCTGGATCGCCCTGTTCCTGGCGATCGTAAACGTCGGCTGGATCGTCGGCGACCTGGCGCTCACCGAGCGCGTCAATGCCGCCCTGCAATTCGATCGCCAGGCGGTCGCCCATGGCCAACTCTGGCGACTGGCCACCTGCAACCTGGTCCACTACTCGGCTGGGCATTTCTGGATCGACCTGCTGCCGTGGATGCTCGTTGGGCTGCTGTTCGAACGCCGGCTCGGCAGGGCCTGGCCGATCTCCACCGGCGTCGCCATGGCGGCGATCGGCTTGGCTGTCTGGCTGCTGCTGCCCGGCGTAACGACCTATCGCGGCTGGAGCGGGCTGTGCAATACCGCGATGGCCTTGGGGCTGTTCGCCGCCTGGAAAGACGCCGGCCCGGGCACGGGGCCGAGGACGGCCCGGCTCGCTGGCATTACCAGTCGCGTCACCATTCTCCTCGTCGCGATCGCCTGGCTGGCGAAGATCAGCTTCGAGGCATTTACCGGCGTGCCGACTTTCGCCCACGCCCAGTTTGGCGAGATGGGCACGATGGTCCCGCTGGCGCACTGGGTGGGCGCCGCCGCCGGCCTTGCCACACTGGCCATCCTCTCGCCGCACGGCTCTCACGTTTCCCCGAGCGCCGCACTTCCCGTTTCGCACCTGCCCCGGTAGAATGACCCGTCTATCGCGGACCCGGCGAACGGCGCCGGTCGCGTGGAACCGTGAAGGGACCACCATGGTCGATATCGAACAACAGGTCGAAGCACTCTGCTGCGGCGCCGAGGCCGTCTACAGCCGCCCGGAACTGGCCGACCGCCTGAAGTCCGCAGCCGCCGCCGGCCGGCCGCTGCGCGTCAAGCTCGGCATGGACCCGTCCAGCCCGCACCTGCACCTGGGGCATTCGGTTGTGCTGCGAAAGCTGCGGCAGTTCCAGGATTTCGGGCACAAGGCCGTCCTCATCATCGGCGACTACACGGCCCGCGTCGGCGACCCGACGGGCAAGAACAAGACCCGCCCCATGCTCAGCCCTGATCAGATCGACGCGAACGCAAAGACCTACTTCGACCAGGCTGGGCATATCCTGGACACCTCAGCCGACAAGCTCGAAATCCGGCGCAATAGCGAGTGGCTGGCCCAACTCAGCTTCGCGGACACCATCAAGCTGGCCGCGAAGATGACCGTGGCCCAGATGCTGGAGCGCGACAGCTTCGCAAAACGATACGCCACCGGCGAGCCGATCAGCATCCATGAACTGCTCTATCCGCTGATGCAGGGCCAGGACTCCGTCGCCATTCGCAGCGATGTCGAACTCGGCGGCTCGGACCAGACGTTCAATTGCCTCGTCGGCCGGCGACTTCAGACCGAGTCCGCACAGGCCGCACAGATCGTTCTGACGATGCCGATCCTCGTCGGGCTCGATGGCACGGAGAAGATGTCCAAGAGCCTCGGCAACGACGTGCAGATCACGGCTGAGCCGAACGACATGTTCGGCAAGGTGATGAGCATCCCCGACACGCTGATGGCCAACTACTTCACGCTGCTGACCAGCCGGCCGGCCGGGGAGATTCAGACGCTGCTCGCGGGCCATCCGCGTCAAGCGAAGGCAACGCTCGCCCGGGACATCGTGGCCTCCTACTATGGCGACGCAGCCGCCACGGCCGCCAGCGACGAATGGGATCGCGTGAAGGTCGGCGGCGAACTGCCGTCCGACATGAACGAGGTGGCCGTGCCGGCGTCGCTGCCGCTGATGGACCTGGTCGTCGCCTGCAAGTTCGCCGCGAGCAAGAGCGAAGCCCGCCGGAAGATCGAGCAGGGCGGCGTGAAGCTCAACGGCGAGCGATTGGCCGACTGGAAGGCCATCGCGAACGTCAAAGCCGGCGACGTGCTCCAAGTCGGCAGCAAACATTACGCCCGGCTTCGCGTGCGGGATTAGCGGAGACTCCAATGAGTGCGAAGACTTTCGGCTTCGGAATCATCGGCACGGGCATGATCGCGGACTTCCACGCACGGGCCATCGCGGACCTGCCCAACGCCAAGCTGGTCGCCGGCTGCGACATCAACCGCGAACGCGTTGACGCTTTCGCCGCCAAACATGCCTGCCGGGCCTACACGGACTTCCAGCAGATGCTGGCCGACCGCGACGTGGATGTTGTGACCATCAGCACACCATCGGGCCTGCACATCGAGCCAGCCGTCGCCGCCGCCGAGCACGGCAAGCACGTCGTCTGCGAGAAGCCCCTGGAGGTCACCCTCGAACGCATCGACCGCATGATCGCCGCCCACGCCAAGGCCGGCACCGTGCTGGCCGGCGTGTTCCAGAGCCGGTTCTCGCCGGTCAATCAGCTCATCAAGCAGACCGTCGACGCCGGGCGGTTCGGCCGGCTGACGTTCGGCTCCGCCTACTGCCCCTGGTGGCGGACGCAGGAGTATTACGGCAAGGGCGGCTGGAAGGGCACGCGGGCGATGGACGGCGGCGGGGCGCTGATGAACCAGTCGATCCACGCGATCGACCTGCTCCAGTGGGTGATGGGCCCGGTCAAGTCGATCTGCGGCCTGACCGCCAAACTTGCCCATCCGCAGATTGAGGTCGAAGACACGGCCGGCGCGGTGCTGGAATTCGCCAACGGCGCCCTTGGCCTGATCCAGGGCGCGACCTCCATGTGGCCGGGCCAGAGCAAGCGGCTGGAAATCTGCGGCGACGCCGGGACCGCCATCAGCGTCGAGGATTCCCTGTCGTTCTGGAGCTTCGCGAACGAGACGCCCGCCGACGAAGCGATCCGCAGGACCCACATGACGGCCGCGTCCAGCGGCGGTGCCGCCGACCCTGCCGCCATCAGCCACGTCGGCCACACCCGGTGCTTCGCCTCGGCGCTGGAGGCCATCCAGACCGGCAAGCCGCCGGCTGTGGACGGCGCCGCGGCCCGCAAGGCCGTCGAAATCATCCTGGCCGTTTACGAGTCGGCCCGGACCGGCAAGCGGATCGACCTGAAGTAATCGACTGACTGGAACTGGAGTCCGATGATACCCATCGTCGCCATCGTAGGCCGGCCGAACGTCGGCAAGAGTTCGCTGCTCAACCGCATCGCCGGGCGGATGATCAGCATTGTCGATCCGACGCCCGGCGTCACGCGCGACCGCATCACCGCGATCGTGCATCACCTGAACCGGTACTTCGAGATCGTCGACACCGGCGGCGTGGGCATCGTCGACGCCGACAACCTGGCCGACGATGTCGAGGCCCAGATCCGCATCGCGATCGAGCAGTCCTCGCTGATTCTGTTCCTGCTCGACGCCCGCGACGGCGTCGTCCCGCTCGACCAGCGCGTCGCGCAGATGCTCCGGGCCCACAGCGACAAGGTGATGGTCGTCGCCAACAAGACCGACGCCGCGGCGCTGGACAACCTGGCCGTCGAGTTCTATCGGCTCGGCTTCGGCGAGCCGCTGGCCATCTCCGCCCTGCACGGCCGGGGCGTGCCGGAACTGCTGGACCGCGTGGCCAAGTTCCTGGCCGACCGCAACCTCGGCGGCGAGGAACTGGCTGACGAGGCTCGCGAACCTGAGATGAAGATCGCCATTGTCGGCAAGCGCAACGCCGGCAAGAGCACGCTGATCAACGCGATCGCCGGCTCGCCGCGGGTGATCACCAGCGAAGTCCCCGGCACCACCCGCGACGCGGTCGACGTGCGGTTCATCAAGGACGGCAAGACGTTCGTC
>JAQTVL010000372.1 GCA_028706835.1 Phycisphaerae bacterium
CGCTCATAAAACGGCAGGGCGTATCGGCGGAACAGGTCCGGCGAGACCATCAACTGGTCCATGTTGTCGCCCAGGGTGATCATCGGAGCCGGCGAATGCTGAGCCGTCAGGCGGATTTCCTCCAGGGACACATCGGTCCAGGCATCGAGCACTTCCTCGACCTTCGCCCGATGGTCGTACCACATGAGCAGCCCGGCCTCCCAGCCGGCGTCGGTCTTGCCGAACTGGATGAACGGCACGCACGGACACGGCTCCAGAGTGATGCCGTCCTCGCCCACGGCGGCGAGTTCCCGCGCCGCCGGCTCGGCATTTACCTTGAACCGCGTCGCCCGAATCATCGCCAGCAGCGCCGGCAGGTCCTCGGCCGTCTTGACCAGGTGTTCCTCCAGAAACACCGCGTGGTCCTCGCCGCTGGCGGTGACGTGCAGCGTCGTCAGGTCGCCAGCCGGCGTATGGTAGACATGTCGCCACCGCCCCTGCCCCAGGCCGGTGGTCTGGACGCCGATGCCCGGCATGTGAGACGTGACCGTCTTCACGCGCGACCAGATCGTCCCGCCGACGGCCCGGACAATGTCGTTGCGGCTCATGTCGCGATAGGCCGGGGGCACCGTCCCGTTGGCCTTGTTCACCTGGAGCCAATAGTCGAAATTAGGCGCCCAGGTCAGGCGGTCAAAAGGCTTGTTGACCAGCGCCGCAAGGTACTGCTCTCGTTTACCGCCCGTTACCGTCATGGTATCTCCCGAGTCGCTACGGGGCCGGCATCACCGTCGGCACGCATCGCGTCGGCTGCTCGTAGCACACGCCCTCCAGCAGCGTAACCATCCGTATCGACCTGCGGGGTCCACGGCACACTGCCGACGACGACCGCGATCTTGGGCCCCCAGGCACGCTTCGTCTCCGTCCGGGGCAGGAGGCCGGCGCGATCATCGCCCCAGCCTGTCGTCCGACTTGCCGGCCATTATCGACAAAACAAGCCGGCAAGCAAGCCGCCCCGCCCCGCCGGGTGCATGACCGTAGCTGCGCATCCCCTCCAGGCCGCGGAGCGGCCATAGAGATTAGCCCATGGCACAAGCCATGGGTATCTACACAAGTCCGTCGGTAGACATCGAGCGAAGACAGCGCACTCGACAGCAAAGAGCGAATATCTGTTTGTGGAGTGCGGTGTCGAGGCCGCCGCAGGCGGTCGAGGCACCGCTTTTCCCCGCGCACCGGCGTGGCTCTCGCGCCAAAGCAAAGCGGTGCCTCGCCCGCCGTTCGACTCGCTGCGCTCGCGAGCGGCGGACTCGACACCGCACTCCACAAACAGCGAAGACGGAGCGGGAAAGGCTCTGCCGTCGAGGACGTTGGACTTGTGTAGATACCCATGGCTTACGCCATGGGCTAGATTCCTCCGCCCCATCCGGGGCGGGTCGGCACTGGGCCAACTCTACCGAGCGCAGTTACGGTCATGCGCCCCACCCCGTTTCGCCATGCCTGATTCCTGTTGACTCGCTCAAAGCAGCCCGCTTACCGTATGCACACAGACATGACATCGTCGCCGTTCTCAATCGGCATCACCACACCGCATGACAAGGAGACCTGACGTGGTCGCATCATTCAACTCAACCGTCCGCAGTTTGCTCGTGGTGCTGTTCATGTGCGCGATGGCGTCGGCCTGGGAGATTCCGCTGACCGTCGAGGAGCAGCAGGGAGTGGCCGGGCCGCGGCAAGTGACCTGCGGCGTGCCGCTGCTGGTCGGCCAGGCCAAGGACGTGAAGGACCTGAGGCTGCTGTCGAAGTCAGCCGACGGCAAGGCCACGCCTGTTGCCGCGCAGTTTCGCGAGTTGGCCCGCTGGTGGCGGGCGGACAATTCCATCCGCTGGGTGCTGGTGGACTTCGCAACGACCATGGCGGCGAAGGAGACTCGGACGTTCGTTCTCACCGACGCGAAGGCAGACGCGCCGCCGACCGGGCTGGCGGTCCAGCAAGACGACAACTTCATCACCGTGACGACCGGGGCAGCCAGGTTCGTCGTCAACCGGAAGAAGTTCAACTTCCTCGACAAGGCCATCGTCGACGTCAACGGCGACGGCAAACTGACCGACGACGAGAACCTGCTGGCTGGCGGCCCGGCGTCCGGCACAGTGCTGGAGGACGCCTTCGGGCAGAAGTATTTCGGCAGCGAGGGGACGGCATCGGTCGAGGTGCTGGAGTCCGGCCCGGTTCGCGTGTGCGTTCGCGCCCGAGGCAAGCACCCGGCCCACGAGGGCAAGGGCTACAGCCAGGGCCTGTACGGCTACGACGTGTTCCTGAACTTCTACGCCGGCAGTTCCGACGTCTACGCGGACGTGGTGGTCACGAACAACCCGGCCAAGAGCATCGGCTTTCCGGCCATGGAGGATGGATCGCTCGACCTGAAACTGGCGGGCGGGGCGAGCGGATACCTGCTACTGGGCGAGAAGCCACAGGAAGGCAAGCTCGCCGCAGGCGAATCGGTCTGCCTCTACCAGGATTCCAACGGCGCGGACGCCTGGCAGGAATGCTCGGGCTTCGGAAAGATGGAAACCAGCGGCTGGAAGAAACTGTCAGACCAACTCACGAGTTTCCGCGGCTATCAGGTCTTCAAGCGAACGACGAACGCGATGCGGGCCGCGACACGCCCCGACGAGGCCGGCGAGGTGATCGCCAAGGGCGATCATGCCCGCGGCACGCTGCACGCCTGGAACGACCGCGGCGGCGTGGTCGTACATGTGAAGAACTTCTGGCAGCAGTTCCCCAAGGCGGCGGAGGTCGGCGCCGACGGATCGGTGCGGGTCGGCCTGTGGCCGCGCGAGTGGCGGCTGCCGCACTGCATTCCGGATTGCTCCGCCAAGGGCCACGAGATCGTCCTGCACTTTTACCCCTACGGCGCCAAGGCAGCGGCAGACGCCTACGCGAAGGACGCCGCCGGCCGGCCCAAGGCGGACGCGGTGGCGGACTGCTGGGACGCCCGCGTATTCGCCAGGCCGACGCCTGAGCATCGGGGCGCGACGGGCGCGCTGTCCGATGTTGGCCCTTACACCCCGTTGGCCAAGGGGCTCGACAGCACCGCCGGCAGCCGGGTCAGCGTTTCCACCCCCAAGGCATTCACCGACGACAAGCTTTACGGCAACGCCTTTGGCTGGCGGGTCTTCGGGGAGCGCTGGCGGTCGCAGGGCGGCCACGGGTCGCGCGGCGCTCGCCAGCCGATCGACGAGGACAACTACCTCTGGAAATGGTACGCCACCGGCGACAAGGGCTGGCTGGCCACCGGCGACGCCCGAAGCCAGCAGTACCGTGACGTTCGCTGCTACCGCATCGACGACCAGGACGCTCTGGGCTTCAAGGACTGGGCCGCCTTCCGGGTAGCCAACACCTCCGAGCGCCGCGAGTGGACCAATCGCCCGCTGCCCGACAACGAGGAGATCACTAAGTATCGTGACGGCCTGCCGAATTACGGGACCAACTGGGAGTTCCCCAACCCGGAGCACTGCGTGCTGGACCTGCTTTACGACCGCTACCTGCTCTTCGGCGACGTGCGAAGCTTGGAGAGCATGCGGGTGGCAGCCGGCCATGGCGGGTATTTCGCGCTCGGTTACGCGCCGGGGCCGAAGGCCACGAAGGTCGGCGGCTCGTTGGGCCGGAGCAACGGCTGGTCCTGGCGAACACTGGAGCGTTACTGGGAACTCACCGGCGACAAGCGGGCCGGCGAGATGCTTTTCGGCGTCATCAAGGCCTACGAACCGCTGATCGGCAAGGAGGACCTCTGGTTCGCCGACGACAAGCTCGCCCACGCCAGCGACTGGTTCACGCAAATCTTCACCCGCGCCGCCGCCATGACCGCGCTGCACACCGGCGACCCGAAGGCGCTGGAGATATGCAGGGCGCTGGCCATCGGCAAGGACAAGTCCCAACCCGGTTCGATCACGTACGGCAAGCAGGGCCAGATCGACGCCAAGCAGTTTGCTACACTGTTCGCCGTCCTGTATCACCTGACCGGCGAGCAGAAGTACAAGGACCCGCTGGCCGATGCGATAAAGGGCGACGGGATGCTGTCGGTCGGCGGATATTTCCCCGCCTCCGACCACTGGCTATTGACCCAGCCGCCGAAGAAGTAGCATCGGGAGAATACCGGACCCGGCCGGGAGGACCACGGGGTGTTCAAGTCGCTGGCGATGCGACTCAAAGTGTAGCCGCGCCACCCGATCCGCTGGCCGGACATGGGGCGAGGCATGAGGGGGCGTGCCGAACGATGAATGTCCTTTTGTGGAGTGCGGGAGCGCAGTTCCCGCTTTCGCTTGTCCCGCAGGCGTCAGCTCTTCCGGGGCCAAGCGGTAGCGGCGCTACCGCACCCCGCAAACAGCGAAGACGCGGCGTCGCCCACGCCTCGGCAATCCGCTTGCCTCTTCGCCAGTCGGGGGGATCCTCACCCGCGGCCCCCCGCCCGGCCGAGCATCACCGGCTCGATCTGCGGAATGTACCTCGCCGCCTCCAGAATCGCGTCGGCGTAGTGACCGTAAGCCATCGCCGCGTGGTGGATAAATGGGCCCTGGATGAGCGTGCGCTCCCACCGCGGCCAGTCGTCGACCTGCATCCAGGCGTAGTTGTTCAGCGTGTCGGGGCCGGGAACGGTTCGGCCTTCACCGACGGCAAGCTGGTATTGCCCGCGATCGCCGTCGAAGCGGGCGATGGTGACGGGGCCGTCCTTCAGCCGAAAGTGCGGCATGCCGGACAGCGGGCTGGGCAGAATCCAGTGCGTGCCGAGCCGGACCTTCGCGTCGGGGTGTCGCATCGCCAACGGCGCCCCGGCGTGCCAGAGCAGCACGGCGTTGTCGTTGGTCGGATGGCGGACGGTCAGGTCCGTCACAAACCCCGGCGACTCGCCCATCGCCGCCCGCCGCACAAGGATGTCGCTGATCTCGCCGTGAATGTCCGATTCCGGACCGATGGCCAACCGGTCCGG
>JAQTVL010000373.1 GCA_028706835.1 Phycisphaerae bacterium
TCGACGCCCCGCTCAGACAGCGAGGTCTCCCTCGATGCCCGGGGCCTGCTACGCGGCGCTCCGGCGCTTACCGCGGCGGGTCTGCAACCCGCCAGCTCGATGCAGTTTGTGTCAGGACGCGACATGGTGAACATTCTACCGCGGAACATCGGCCAACATGAAGGGCACGGGTTGACGCCAACAACTAAATTCCAACGCAGAGATGCAGAGGAACAGAGATACAGAGAGAAGGGATGGTTAGAAGACATACGGAGTCCCGATGCCCAAGAGCCGTATGACCAATCAGCATCTCTTGGCATTTCTCCGTACCTCTGTTCCTCTGTATCTCTGTGTTTCAATTAGTTGGTGCACCTCCGACATTCAACCTTTCCCGCGCCGTTGCCCGATAATCACTTGATCGGAGGTCCTGCGTCATGCCCAATCCGCGCAAGGTCGTCATCGCATACCACGCCGTCGGCGGGGGGGATTGCCCGGCCATCGTCGGCAGTTTCCCGATCTCGCTCGATCGCTTCGCCGCGCAGGTCACTGGCCTGCGGGAGCGGGGCTGGCAGGTCGGCCGGTTGTCGCAGATTCTCGAACCGGTCGATCGCGACACGGTCTACCTGACCGGCGACGACGGCACGATCGACTGGGCCCGCAACGTGCTGCCGTGGGCCGAACGCGAGGGCGTGCCGACGCACACCGGCGTCATCACGGGCGTATGGCGCGACGAGCCGATCTTCCCGATCGCGCACAAGGTGCAGGTGATGCTGGCGGTTCGGAAGAGCAACGACCTGCCCCGGCCGAAGCTGACCGCGGAGCAGGCAGCCTACATCGACAAGATCTACGCCTACGAAACTGACCCGAACCGCCGCTACCTCAAAGGCGCGTGCAATGTATTGTTCAGCTACGAGCAGGCTCAGGCGTTCCTCGGCACGCTCGACTACGACTGCCTGAAGCTGCTGGTCGAGCGGTTCGCGCAGCCAGCCGACTACAATCGGCTCACGCTGGCGGAAGTCGGCGTGCATACGGTCCGGCACAATGCTTACGACGGCGACGCCGCGAGCTACTACGCGACCGAAATCCTCCCCTGCCTGGCGACGCTGATGCAGCGCTGCCAGCGGGTGAACCGGGTATTCACGTTGCCGGTCAAGCCGAAAGACGGCGTGTCGCTCGCGCCGCTGTGCGAGACGCTGCGGCGGCACGGCTTCACCGGCATGTGCCACAACCCCGGCGAATGGAACCAGCAGGACTTCATCGTTTGCCGGGTGGACGCGAAAGACGTGGAAAGTTTCTTCGGACTGCCGGAATGGAAAGACTAAGACGCCGAGAGGGCGCGACGCCGGGACGCGAGCGTATTTCCCTCCCCTTGGGGGGAGGGTAAGGGAGAGGGGACTCGCCGAAGGCGAGTCGTCTTTGCCGCCGCAATCGGGCGCTGGAACGCAATCGGCTCGCGCCGGCCCCTCTCCCCGGCCCTCCCCCCAAGGGGAGGGAGAAAGAGGGCGTGTCGCCGGTCGCGCAACAATCGAGAGGACCCATGGCAAACCCCGCCAAGTGGTACGGCATGAAGTATCCCGACGGTGAACTGGTCGGCTTGGCCTTCCGGTTCGCCCGCCCGAGCGGGCCGGGGCTGTCGGCCATCGACATCGGCTGCGGGTCGGGGCGGCACGTCAAGCTGCTGGCGGACCTCGGCTATGCCGCGCTGGGGCTGGACAATGACCCGAAGATGGTCGAGCAGGCGATCGCCAACGGGCAGCAGGCCCAGGTGGCCGACCTGACGACGTTTCGCCCGGCTGACCGCCCGCACCTAGCCGTCGCGTGGGGGCTGATGATGCTGGTGTCCGACGCCCCGAAGCTGATCGCCGCGCTGGCCCCGCAACTCGTCATCGCCGACTGGCGCACCGAGCACAACTCCTGCCTCCGCTGGCCAGCCAACGAGCAGTTACCCGACGGCCGAGTCCTGCTTCGCCAGCCCGGCCACACGCTGGACAGCCAGCAATACTTCTTCCACACGCTGGCGGAGTGCGAAATCCCAGGCTACGAGCGGGTCTACTGGCAGCGTCTGACCAAGACGAACGACGCGGAAGTAAACGACTGGTACCAGACGGTGCATCGGAGGAAGTGACGGCGGGCCGTCGAATATCCATCTTGCATCCCCGGCTGTCGATGTCTACGATGGGACCGTTACAAACACAGGTGCGCAATCGGGGGTCATCACATGAGCAGTCGCAAGAAGGTTGTACTCTCTTCACTGGCAATCGCTCTGGCCGTTGTGGCAGGCGCGGCATTCCTGTTTCGGCCTCAGATTGTCCGGCGTTACCAAGCCTACCAGGTGGAGCGCTGGCTGCGGGCGTTTGAAACGAACCGCGACAAAGAGACTGGGCAGAAACTGGCCCACCTGCTCGATGAGCAGCGTGTGTCGGAGGCGGACGGCAACCGGATTCTGGCGGTGCTGGCCGAGGCACGAGTTGAGGTGAGAAAGTCCTACCGCGTGGGGACCGCACCGATGGTGAGCGTTACACCTCTATCCCCTGGTCTGGGCGTGAACAACCTGCAAGTCAGTTATGAGCCCGCTCAGATGTTTGGGAACGTCAATAGGGGTCATACGCGTTTCAATGACAGTCGTTGGATCGGGGGCTCCGGGGCCAATATTGACTGGGTCAACCTGAGAGACAAAGCACCCAAGCCAGGGAAGATTGACTTGGTGATGAGCCTAAGGACGAAGTTGAAGGACCGCGCGTCGCAGCGAGTGATCTACCGGTACACTCAGGACGTGCCCGTGTCGTTCGAGATGGTTCCCGCCGGCCAGGAGGAAAAGGTGCAACTGGTGTCGTCGCCGGAACTGGACGAGCGGATGCGAAAGTGCTTCTCGATCAAGTTCGATGGAACGAGTGGGGGAGGTCAGTTCGAGTACAAGTGCTGGAGCGTTCAGTACACGTCGCTGCCCGAAAACATCGGGTTTCGTGTGATCTTCCGCCACGAGGACGGCCGCGAGGTGGAGACATGGAGCACGACTCGACGCACCAAAAATACGTGGGACTGTATTCCCGTCTTTTGGCCGGCAGTCATCAAATCAGCCGGCAAGTACCGCGGCCACATCATCCTGCGAAGCGACCTCCAGGCGGCGCAAGGCGATCCGGGCATAAAGCAGATTTGGGGCGGCCAGATGGAATTCCCGTGCGAGTTCGATGTCACCGTCACGCCAGGGTGGAACGCTGCCACTCAAGCCGAGTGAAATACGCCCGTCATCCGCAGGTTACGCTGCGCTCCACCTGCGGCTACATGCCTGCACCCGCTTCGCGGGTTGAATGCCGAGATCGCCGGGCATGCTGGCCCCCGTTCTCGCGCCCGTGCCGTCTCGCGCGACAGGCGACGAATGTCCTTTTGTGGAGTGCGGTGTCGGAGCCGGACGCCGCGGCTGCACTCTTTTGCAGCCGCGGCGGCCGGCGGAGGCACCGCTTTTTCTGCGAGCGCCCGCGGGTTCGCTGCCCAGGAAAAGCGGTGCCTCGACCGCCTGCGGCGGCCTCGACACCGCACTCCACAAACGGCGAAGACAAAACGCCTCACGGCGTCACGACGAACGAGGCCCCCGGCGATCCAGCGGGCGGGCGCCTTCGTCCAGAATCTTCATGTATTGGTCATAGGCATACAGCCGGTCGCGCTGTTTGCCGGTGATCTCGCGAACGATCTTCAGCTTCTCCATCGCGTCGATGGCGGAACGGGCCGTCGGCGCCGAGACCTTGAGCATCCGGGCGACCAACGGGATCGACACGATCGGCCGCTTCTGCATGAGCTGGTGGACGCGGCCAGCCGAGCCGGCCCGCCGCCCGAGGCCTTCGATCCGGGCGCGGTCGGACTCGAACTGCGCCAGGATCGCCCGGGCGGTATCCGCCGCCTGCTGGGCTGTATCCCGCACGCCCTCCAGGAAGAACCGCAGCCAGGTCAGCCAGTCGCCTTTCAACCGGGCGCTCTGGAGCAGATCGTAATACGTCTGGCGATGCTGCTTGAAATACAGGCTCAGGTAGAGCAACGGCTCCTGGAGCGCCCCTTCGGCGCAGAGGATCAGCGTGACCAGCAGCCGCCCCAACCGGCCGTTGCCGTCGAGGAACGGGTGGATCGTCTCGAACTGCACGTGGGCCAGGGCGGCCTTGATGAGCACCGGCGTCCGCCGCGGCTGGTCGTGCAGGAACATCTCCAGGTTGCTCATGCAGTCGGCCACCCGCTCCCACGGCGGCGGGACGTAGACCGCATTGCCAGGGCGGGTGCC
The DNA here is from genome assembly GCA_028706835.1 of Phycisphaerae bacterium. Taxonomy (GTDB): domain Bacteria; phylum Planctomycetota; class Phycisphaerae; order JAJVII01; family JAJVII01; genus STB-87. The sequence continues at coordinate 4,247 of JAQTVL010000373.1, forward strand.
GCCGATCCAGTTCTGGCTGCGGCGGAAGTGGCCGGGCGCTTTGTCGCCGCCCCGGCCCTTGGCCATCAGGACGCCGTGCATTTCTTTGATGAGCCGGGACGACAGGGGGAAGCCGTCTTTGCGGATGCGGCGCAGGCCGTGGTTCATGGCGGCGAGGTAGTTGGAGACCTCTCGCACGTCGTCCAACGGGACACCGGGGGCCAGTTTGCTTTCGTGCAGCACCAGATCGGCCAGCGAGGATTGCGTTCCCTCGATCTGCGACGACAGCACCGCCTCCTTGCGGACGTAGCCGTAGAGAAAGACCGAGGAGTCGGGCAGAAGCATCGTGACGCCATCCAGCCGGCCGAGCGCCCGGTTGGCCTGCTCCATCAAGTCCTGGTCGGCCCCGGTCAGCGCCAGCGCCGGTTTGGGCGGCAGCGGGGCGGGCACGAACGCCCGCACCGTTTCGCCGGCGGTTGAGGACTCGACGTAAGTTCCAGCCTCGCTCATGGGTCGCCTTCCTAAGAAAGCCGGCTTTCCTTAGCGGAATCACTAAGAAAGGATAAGCTCTTATCCTTTCTTAGTCAACATGTTAAGGAAAGCGTGCTTTCTTTGGCGAGGGGGGACAGGAGCAGCCGGTTTTCCCAGGGAGGCACGATGGCCTACCCCGCTCTGTCCAACGCCGCCCTCGCCCCCGTTCGGGCTTGCTGAATTGGGGCCGTTATC
>JAQTVL010000374.1 GCA_028706835.1 Phycisphaerae bacterium
CGCATTACCCGAAGGAGGACGGCCCGCGCAGCAACTACGCCAAGGACTGCACGATCGCCCCGAACGGCGATATCTACTGGCTGCACGAGCGCGGCGGCTACAGCCAGCCGATGCTCTGCTCGGTGCTCGGGCCGGACGGCAAGGAGAAGAAGAGCCCGCTGATCACGTTCGGCGACTGCTCGGCTGCGGGCGTCCGCGTCGACCGCCAGGGCAACGTCTACACGATGAACCACCTCAAGCCGGTGGGCAAGCTGGTGCCCGACGCGCTGGCGGGCAAGACCGGCACGGGGCGGCAGGACCCCTACGTGTACAAGTACGGCAGCGTGTTGAAATTCAGGCCGACGGGCGGCGAGGTCAAACTCGTCGCGCCGGGCGCGGTGAAGAAGCGCGACGTGCCGGCGGGGCAGATCCAGTTCACCACGGCGGAGGGCCGCGGCGACTTCCAGGCCGAGGGCGTCGAGTGGACCTGGTTCGGCGTGTCGAACATCCTGCCGAACTACGAGCGCGACGGCTGCCACTGCTGGGCGCCGCGGTTCGATCTGGACGAGTATGGCCGGTTGTTCGTTCCCGACGAGGCGCTCAACCGGATCGTGGTGCTGGACAGCGCCGGCAACGTGGTGACGACGTTCGGGCGATACGGCAACGTGGACCAGCCCGGCAAGCTCGACGGCATACCGCTGGGCGATCCGCGGAGCGTGGCCGTGAGCGACGACGCGGCCTATGTCGGCGACATGAGCAACAACTGCATCGTGCGGGCGAAGCTGGAGTATTACGTGACGGCGTCGGCTGGCGCGACCGTGAAGGGCAAGGGAGCGGATATTCCGAAGGCGGTCGCCGAGCTTCGCGATGCGACGGTCAAGGCGGTGCCCGCCGCGGACAAGGGCATCGACTGGGCCGCGATCGGCCGGGCGCTGCCCGCCAACGCCTCCAGTCCCGACGTCAGCGTGGCCGTCGCCCTGGCGACGCGCCAGGCGAAGATGAGCGATGCCGACCGGACGAAACTGCTGGCGGCGCTGGCCGTCGATGAGTCGCCGGCGATTCGCGCCGTTGTCGCACTGGCCAACTGGGACCGCTCGGACACGTCCAGCATAGAGATGCTCAGGGCGGCGCTGAAGGACAAGGACGCGATGGTTCGCGTGGTGGCAGCCGACGCGCTGCTGACGATGAAGAACGGGGCCGGCCTGGTCGAGGTGCTCAAGGGGCTGGCCAACGACGATGCGAACGTGCAGCGGCTGGCGCAGACCGCGTTCACGAAGAAGGTGATGGACGCGACCGGGGAGAAGTCGCTCTATCCGATCGGCAAGGCCGAGGTGGCTGCGATCGCCGAACTGCTGGCCAAGACCAGCGTGCGGGGCAGGGGAGAAGAGGCCGTGTGGTTCATGCGGCGAACCGGAATCCTGCTGCTCGGTCAGAGCGGCAGCGACGACGCCGTGCAGCCGTTGCTGGACCTGATCACGTTCGACGGCAGCCGCGACGGCGGCCGAAGGAATATGTGCAGGGCGATCGATGCCCTCGGTACGCTGCGGGCCCGCAAGGCCGTGCCGACGCTCGTCGAGTTCGTCGCCCGCGGCACGGTCCCCACGGACAACTCGAACTTCGGCGACACAGCCGAGCAGAACGCGGCGGCTGCCCTGGCGGCGATCGGTGATCCGGATTCGGTCGCCCCGCTCATCGAACTGCTGGCCAGCGACAAGAAGAACACGCCGACCCTCGCCCTGCGCACGTTGTCGCAGATGCTCGCCGAGCGGCCATTGCCGGCTGACCGCGTGCTTCTGCCCAAGGACGGCCAACTGGCGCCGCAGCGCGTCGACGACCTTCCGGCGGCTGCGGAGATTCAGAAGGCGTGGAAGGCCTTCTGGTCGGACAATAAGGCGAAGTTCACCTGGAACCCCGATGCCCGCGAACTGAGGAAGAAATGAGAAGCTCCAGGCCGTTAACCGAATCGCGTGCGTTGGGCAGGTGGCGTCGCTGTGCGGCAGCCCGGAGGATTCGATTCGGCTGAGGCTGCGCGGGCTGGACCCGGCTGCGAGCTATGTCGTGACGGACCTCGGCGAGAACAAGCCCAGAACCGTCGGCGGCAAGGACCTGGCGGAGCAGGGCCTGGCTGTGGAGATCAAGGCCAAGCCCGGCGCCGCGGTGTTCGTGTATGCAAGAACGAAGTGACGAGAGTTCACGAAAGAAAGTCGAGGATCACATGGTGCGAGGCATTCGACTGGCTGCCCTGATAACGGCGATTCTGCTCGCCTCGTGCGGCGTGCTTTGGGCCGGGGACCCCGACGAGATCCGGGAGGAAGTCTTCGAATTCGCCCAGAAGCCCGCCGTCACCCGCGAGGGTGACAAAGTCACCATCGCGTTTGAAACCAAGGCGCTGTGCGACGTCACCATCGCGATCGAGGAGGCCGGCGGCCTTTCGACAGGCTCAGGGCGGGCGAAGATCATCCGCCACCTCGTCAGCGGCGTGCTCGGGCCGAAGGCGCCCCAGCCGCTCCAGAAGGACTCGAAGAAGCAAGTGGTGATCTGGGACGGCAAGAACGACAAGGGCGACTATGCGGAGAACAAGGACGACCTGGCCGTCCGCGTTTCCCTCGGCCTCAAGCCCCAGTTCGAGCGGAACCTGTTCCACTCGCCCTACAAGCGGTTCGGCCGGAACCAGCCCGCCATCGCCGCCGCCGCGGACGGCGTCTACGTCTACGAAGGCGACATGGCCGACAACGTGAAACTGTTCGATCACGAGGGCAACTACGTTCGCACCATCTACCCCTTCCCCGCCGACAAGCTCGAACAGGTCAAGGGGCTGCGGTGGCGCACCACGCCGGACGGCGCGAAGGTCCCGTTCAAGCAAGGGGCGCACCAGGTCACCTTCCTCGGCAGCGGTTACAACGGCGGCTTCGATCCCGCCACCGGCTTCGGGGTGTATCTCCTCAAGCCGCTCAATGCCTACGACGGCCTGCCGAGCTACCCCGCGGCGTCCGCGATGGCTGTGCGCGGCAGCCGGATTGCGTTAGCCGGGCTGACGCTCGTCCGCATGGCAACCGACGGCGGTAGCGGGGGCATCGATTTCTCGGGCGGCAAGACCGCCGCGACCGGATACGTCTCCAGCGCCTACGAATACACCGGTCCACGGGAGACCATGCCCCGCTCAGCCGCCTTCAGCCCCGACGGCAAATACGTCTACCTGACCGGCTTCACCTGGGGCGAGAGCCGCGACACCGCCGGGGCGTGCCGTCAATGGCTGCACGGGGTCCAGCGGATCGGGTATGACGCCCAGGCGGCGGCGGAAACGTTCGCGGGCGATCTGAAATTGCAGCCCTCCGGGGCAAACGCCAAGCCGGGCGCGGGCGAGAATCAACTCAACTCCGCCACAGCCGTCGCCTGCGACGCCGCCGGCCTGGTCTACGTCGCCGACTACGTCAACGACCGCATCCAGGTCTTCACGCCGGACGGCAAGTTCAAGGAGAGCATCGGCGCCCGCCGCCCCGCACACGTGGCTGTCCATCAGAAGACCGGCGAAATCTGGGCCTTCTCCTGGGGCATGGGGCACAGTGGGGCCATTCGCGTGGAAGGAACGGAACGCGTCGAGCCCAAGGTGACGCGGTTCGATGCGGCGCCCGGCCACAAGAAGATCGCCGAATACGCCCTCCCGCTTGGCACGGTGGGCGCTCCCGGCGGCTGGGTCGGCCCGATGGGAACCCAATACCGGGTGGAACTCGACTCATGGGCCGACCCGCCGACGGTCTGGCTGGTGCCCGAACTCGCGGGCGGCGGCGGGTCCTGGGCGCCGTGGGGCCTCAGGCTGCTGACGATCAAGGACGGCAAGCTCGTCGTCAAGAGGGACTTCGGGGCCCTGGCGGGCAAGGCGATCACGTGCGACGCCCCAACCGATGGCCGCCAGCGGCTGATCGTCAACCCCAGGACCGGCAGGGTGTACATCATGGGCGGCATGGGCACTGCCGCCGGCGACCGCGCCGTCGAGATCGACCCGGCCAACGGGAGGAACAAGTTCGTCGATCTGCCCTTTGGGGCCGAGGATATCTGCTTCGACATCGACGGCCTCATCTACCTCCGCACCGGCGACATGGTCGTCCGCTACGATCCCGTGAGCTGGCGCGAGGTGCCCTGGGACTACGGCGAGGAACGCGAAGCGGTCAGCCACTGCGGCGGACGCGCCGCCAGGGTGAACGCCGGCCTGGCTCTCCCCGGCAGCCGGCCCGGTCCCTGGTACCACTGCGGCGGATTCGGCATATCGCCCAAGGGCCACCTCGTCGTGCAGTGCTTCAACGGCGGCTTGGGAAGCAACGCGAAGTTGGACCGGCCCGGCAAGCCGGCGCTGGCCGCAGCCGTGGCCAAGCCGTACGTGCCCAATATCTATCCAGGCCGGCAGCGCTGGGGCGAAATCCACATCTGGGACAAACACGGCAAGGTGCTCCAGGAGGACGCCACCCCGGGCATCGCCATCACCGACGGCGTCTGCATCGACAACGACGATAACGTCTACGTCCTGACCAACCCGATGCGCCTCGCGGACGGAAAGGCGGCCCTGAACCGCATGACCGAAACCCTGATCAAGTTCAGGCCCGGAAAGGGCCGCGTCGTCACCTCCGGCGATGTTCCGGTTCCGCTGAAGGCGGGCCAGCAGCCGAGCCGCCCAGCCGATATCGCCGGGCCGTATCAGGCGTCAGCCTGGGTCGAGGGCGCGGACTGGCTGTATGGCGGCGTGGGCTATGCCGGCACGATGCGATGCACGTGCTGGAATGCCCGGTTCTCCCTGGACTACTACGCCCGCTCGTTCGCGCCGGAGCCGGACCGCTTCAGCGTCGCCGTCCTCGACACCAACGGCAACCTGATCCTGCGCGTCGGCAAGTGCGGCAACGTGGACGACGGCAAGCCGCTGATCGCCGACCCCGCCATCAAGGAGCCGCGATCCATCGGCGGCGACGCGACCGCCAT
>JAQTVL010000375.1 GCA_028706835.1 Phycisphaerae bacterium
GTACGCGGCATAGTTGACGATCAGCGTGCCGGTCATCATCAGCATCGCCTGGATCAGGATGAGCATCACCGCCAGGGCGACGGGGAACACCAGCGCGAACTCGACCATCGCCGTCCCGCCCTCGTCCGCCGCGAGCCGGGGCGTCCTCGCCCCCGGCCCCTCGCTCCGTCGCCCCGCGCGGCAGAGGTAGGCGACCAGCAGGGCCAGCGTCAGCGCGCACCCCGCCGCGATCAGCCCGCAACGGACGAACAACGGCGAACTGACCGCCCTGCCGATAAAGTCATGCCGCTGGGCGGCCAGCACCCACAGGGCCACAGCCGCCGACGCAACGGCCGCCGCCAGCGACCAGCCGAGCCATCGAGAGATCCGGGCGTTTGCCATAACTGCGCCCTCTTGTTTCGACCAGCATTCGATGAACACGGATTTCACGGATTACACTGAAGAACCAGTCGCAATCCAGGAGACGGAATTCAGCAAATGCCCGGTTCGATCCCTGTCCGTGTTCCGCCGTCTGATTCCTCTCCGTGTCATCCGTGCAATCCGTGTTAATCCTATTCACTTCCCGATCAGCCAGTCGATCACCGACCAGCCGCCGAGGAGGTGCATTTCCGTCATCGCCCACAGCGTGCCGAGAGCCCACGGCAAGGCTGTGGCGATCTGCGGGCTGCGGGCATCGGTGGGCGACGCCGGACGAGCGCCCGTGGCCAGGAGCCACAGGAACTTCCAGACGCGCCCCATGGTCTGACGCACCACGCGCCGGTAGATCATCACCGGCAGGGCCAGGATTGCGGCGATGATGAAGCCGTAGAAAAGGGCGTAGATCGCCAGTTTCCACAGCGCCAACGCCCCGATCGCGGCCGCGAGCTTGGCGTCTCCGCCTCCGATGCCGCCGAGGTAGAAGGCGAACATCATCGGCACAAACGCCACCAGCATGCCCGCCCACGACCCAAGCAGGCCCATCGCCGCCCCGCCCCATCCGCCAGCCACGTAGCCGCCGACCGCCCACACCGCCAGCCCCGCCAGGACCGCCGGGTAGGTCAGCCAGTTGTAAATCCGGCCGCGCGCCAAGTCGGTGACTACCGCGATCAGCAGCGTCGCCGCCAGGACAGCATCCGCAACCCAGACGGTCTTCACTTGCGGGGTCCTCGCCCGATCGTTCCAGCCCGCCGTGAACACACGGCGGGCCCGCCGGCGCAATGACCGGCGGCGGCCCCCGGTGCAATCACCGGGGGCTGGTTGCCCTGTGTACAACGGCCACGCAATCCGACCCTCACGCTCCTTTGGAGACGCGGGCCGGATTGCGCGGGTGCTCGTTCGGGACCGGGGCGCAACTCCGATTACGGAATCTGCGTGCCCTGGTTCAGCGGGGCTTGCCCCGGGCCGACGATCGAGTTCCACGAGTTCCGCAGCCAGTTGCCGATGCTGTCTCGGTAGACAATCAGCAGGCCCAGCAGCGGCAGCACGATCGCGGCCACGATCAGCAGCTTCTCCAGGCCCTCGGCGCCCTGCTCGTCACGGTGCAGCTTGCCCAACAGCTTCAACATCGTCGCTCCTCTCACAAAAAAAGCTACCTTTGCCAGTTGATGGTTTCCTACGGAAACGGCCAACCGTTCAGGAACGTCGTCATCTGGTACTGCCCGATCAACACGGCCAGGCCGATGCGAATGATCACGTACATCGGTATCCCGATCGCGGCCAGCAGCAGCGTAAACTCCAGCATCGATGCACCCGACTCATCGGCGAATACGGCCGTCCACTTTCGGCTGCGCCCGGCGTTCATCAGGCCACCTCCCGCGGCGCCGCGTCTGCCGGCTCTTCGAAAATCGGCCTGGACAACTCCGTCTGCTCGAACAGCACGTGGACTTTTGGCTCCGTGCGATAGATCGATTTCGCCTTGGTCCAGACCAAGGCCCCCTGCCCCTGCTTGCCCGCGAGGCCAGCCGCCAGTTCGTAGCGGAACATGTCCGTCACCGCGTAGCGGCCCTGCGCGTCGAGGGGCAGTACTTCACTTATCATAGTCAACCCGCGCCGACCGTCCGGGAATCGGGTAACCTGGACAATTAAATCGATCGCCGATGCGACCTGCGATCGCAATGCATACAGCGGCAGCTCGACCTTGCTCATCATCGCCAGCGTTTCCAGGCGGTTGAGCGCATCCAGCGGCGTGCTCGCGTGCAGCGTGCTCATCGAGCCGGCGTGCCCGGACGTCATCGCCTGGATCATGTCCAACGCCTCGCCGCCGCGGACTTCGCCGATGATGATCCGGTCCGGCCGAAGGCGCAGCGAACTTTTGAACAGGTCGCGGATGTTCACTTCGCCCTTGCCGTAGCGGTCGGGCCCCCGGCCTTCGAGCGATACGACGTGGTCCTGCTGCAACGCCAGTTCGGCGGAGTCCTCAATGACCACGATCCGCTGGTGCTCCGGGATGAATTCCGACAGCGCGTTCAGCAGCACGGTCTTGCCCGAGCTCGTCCCGCCGCTGACCAGCAGGTTCTTCTCCGCCAGCACCATCACCCGGAGGTAATCCGCCGCCATCTGCGTCAGCGAGTTGATCTCGATCAGTTGGTTCAGCCGGTACATGTCCTTGCTGAACTTGCGGATGGTCATGCACGTGCCGAACCGGCTCAGCGGCCGAAGCACGACGTGTACGCGCGAGCCGTCCGGCAGCCGGGCGTCCACCAGCGGGTGGTCCGTCGTCAGCCGCTTGCCCGTGAACTGGAGCACGTTGTTAATCGCAGCCAGGAACGCCTCTTCGTCGACGAATTTGGCGTCGGTGTGTTCGAGCCGCCCGCCCCGTTCGATGTAGATTTCGTCGTGGGAATTGATCATGATTTCCGTGATGGAGGGATCACGGACAAAGGGCATGACCGGGGCCAGGAAATGGTCCACGGTATACGCGAATATGCCGCCGCTGCCCATTCGACAACTCCCCGAGGCGCGCAACGCGAAAGCCGCGCGGTGCCCGCCATAGGCTTAAACCGCGTCGGGGCCAGCGGGATTCGCACAAACTCCCGCCTCGCTTAACCTCATAGTACATCGGCTAATGATGCACGGCAAGTTGATTTCAAAGCAGGGGCTTCCTACTCCGCGCCCTCGGGTTTGGTCGTCGGAGCCGTGGGCTTGGGAACGCTGCCTGCCACGTAGATCGGGTCGAGGCCCTTGCGGATGCGGTTCAGGTCGATCTCGTAGCGGGTCTGCGGCGGCATGGCCCGCATGGTCCACTTGTCGCTGCCGGGCTTGAGTTCAACCGGTGGAACCTGTTCCGGCGGCGTGTTGCCCGGCACGCTGAACTCCATCGTGCGGACCTTCTCCATCGTCACGTCGCCGCCGGGCGTCTTCATCGGCCACTGCTCCCCGCTGAAACCGCAGAAGAACACGCGGAACCATTTCGGGTCCCCCTTCAGCGGAAACACCGCGACCGAGTCGCGGGCGTTGTCGGCCCCGCCGAGCACGCGCGTCACCTGGATCGGCTCTTCGAGATACTTCGCTTTCGTGACCTCTTTGATCGTCTTGAACAGGTCCGGGCTGATCGCCATCTGGGCGTCGACCGTCTCCAGCGTGTCGGTCATCAGGGTGATCCGCGGCAGGAAGTCCTGGGCCTTGTTGGTCGGATTGCTGACCGTGTAGATGATGATCCAGTAGTAGACGGGGTCCTTGTTGCCGGTCGGGGTGATCACGATGCGAGTCGGCTTGGACACCTTGATGTCCAACTGCCAAGACACCGGCACGACCGCCGGCTCGGGCTCGACGAAATGAACGGAGGGCTTGGCGACCGCGGCGTCGCCGCCGGCCCCGGCCTCCGGCGCGGTGGTCTGGCCGCACGCCCGGAGCACCGCGAACCCAAGGACCAGCACGGCCACGGAAGAGCACAATAGCCAGCGCGTCATACGTCGTCTCCTGAGCGCGACAGGACGATCCCGCGAGACCGCATGGAGCGTATAGATCGATTCCAGTCCCCATTTTACGTCGCCCCCCCGCACTGTCAACGCCGGTTCTTCGTCTTTTCTTTACACTCACGCCCCCGCGACGTACAATTTGCGTAGACCCGAAGTACGCGGAGGGGACTCGTCGTTTGAAGGCTGACGACCCACAGGCCGCGGGCAGGCTTTGCCATGTCTGCCCGGATGTCGCCGTCGCCGAACCGGTGGCTGCCGCCGCCGGCGCGTTGGGTATTCCCTGCCTCCGATTCGACGACGCCTTCGCCGCCGCACACGAACTGCTCGCCCACCCGGTCCCCAATACCGTCCTGCTGATCGCGATGGATTCCCTGTCGCGGGCGGAGTCGCGACTGCCCGCCTGGGCCGCGGCGCGGTTCGCCGACCTGACGGTCTGGCTGCACGGCTCGCCGGCCCGGCTGAACGGCCATCTGGCCCAGGGACGGATCAAGCTGGTTCAGTTGTCGCAGATTCAAACGCTGCTGGCGGCGCATTGCGGCATGAGCGTCTCGCCCATGTCGGAAACCCGGGAATCGACAGGTGACACTCCCGGTCCTGCCATCGAGCAGCCCCCGTTTAGCCGCACGACCGAAGGTCGGCGCGCGGAGTCCTCGCTCGTCATGGCCCCGCTGCCACTCCTGCCTGACGAGGAACTGGCTGAGGCGATCAAGCAGGAAGCCGTCGAGCATGAGCCGCTGGATCAGCCAGCCGACGCCGTGTTCAAGCTCGATCGGCCTGAGGTGTCGGCCCTGACCGCGGACGAGCGGATGTTCGTCGCGGACGAGCCCGAGAAGAAGGTTCAGAAGCCATTTCCGCAAGGTGTCAGCCGTGAGGAAGGTAGAGGGGGCGAAATGGATTCCGACCCCTTTTCTCCGGCGGATTCGGAGAAGCCGCCGCTGCGATTGCGCCAGACGACGTCCCAGCCGTTGCTGACCGACGAGGAATTGATCGCCCTGCTTGGGCCCGATGAGGGCGGCGAGGGGGGCGACGGTGATTGACCAACGCAACAC
>JAQTVL010000376.1 GCA_028706835.1 Phycisphaerae bacterium
CCGTTTGTCACGCTTCTTGAAATCCACAAGTTGATGTACTTCATGCAGGAAGCCGGGCAGCCACTGAAGTTGACCTACACGAAGGGGCCATACGGGCCGTATGCCGAGAACCTGCGCCACGTGCTGACGCACATCGACGGCCATTTCATTACGGGTTACGGCGATGCCTCGGATCGGCCGGACAAGGAGATTGAGCCGAAACCGGAGGCGATGGCCATGGCGGAGGAGTTTCTGAAGGACCACCCCGCTGTGCAACAACGGTTCGACCGGGTTGGTGAACTGATCGACGGATTTGAGACGGCGTTCGCGATGGAATTGCTCGCCACAGTCCATTGGGTGGCTGCCCGCGAAGGCGCGACCACGCCCGAAGAGGCAATTGCCAAGACCTACGCCTGGGGCGAGCGCAAGCGAATGTTCCAGGAAGACCACATCCAGATTGCCTGGAAAGCCCTCAATGGTAAAGGATGGTTGGGGGCGAGACCGAGGGAATAGTGGCCATCGCCCACCTGCCATCGAGCTAGGCATGGAATCCCCGCTGACGACTTGAGTTTTCCCGCCTTGCCGCCTATTCTTTGCCGCATCTTTGTCACGAGGGCGAACGCACAATGGACCTCCTATCGCGCTATCACCACGCACTCGCCACGCTCCGGGAGCACCGCCAGGACCACCTCCTCGCCTTCTGGCCCGACCTCGATGACGCCGGCCGGGCCCGCCTGCTCGACGATATCGAGCGGATCGATTTCGAGCAGGTGGCCAAGCTGATCGACAGCCACGTGCTGCGCGAGCCGCCGCTTTCGCTGCCGAGCGACATTGCCCCGCCGGACATCCTGCCGAACGAGCCGGCCGGCGCGAAACAGAAGCAGCAGTACGCCGCCGCCCGGGCCCGCGGCGAGCAACTGATCCGCGCCGGCAAAGTCGCCTGCCTCACCGTCGCCGGCGGCCAGGGCACACGACTCGGATTCGACGGCCCCAAGGGCGCCCTGCCGATCTCGCCGATCCGCAACAAGCCGCTTTTCCAGCTCTTCGCCGAGCAGATTCGCAACGCCGGCAACCTCTACGGCGCCGGCGTTCCCTGGCTGATCATGACCAGCCCGACTAACGACTACGCGACGAAGGCGTTTCTTGAGGCCAACAAGTTCTTCGGCCTGTGCCGCGAGCAGGTGGTCTTCTTCACGCAGGGCGTCATGCCCGCGATCAGTGTGGACGGGCGAGTTCTGCTGGAAAGCAAGGACCGCGTTGCCGTCTCGCCCGACGGCCACGGCGGCACACTGCGGGCGATTTACCGTAGCGGGGCGTTGGAGCGGTTGCAGCAGGCCGGCGTGACGGTGCTCAGCTACTTCCAGGTCGACAACCCGCTGATCCATCCGGTCGATCCCCTGTTCATCGGCCTGCACGACCAAGCGCGATCGCAAATCTCCTCCAAGACGATCCCGAAGGCCGGCCCCGTCGAGAAGGTCGGCAACTTCTGCAAGTCCGCCGGGCTGCCCCCCCGGCTGATGGTCATCGAATACTCCGATCTGCCCGAGAAGCTCGCCTATGCGACCGACGCCACCGGCCGGCGGCTGTTCGACGCCGGCTCGATCGCGATCCATCTGTTCGACGTGGACTTCATCGCAACGTTGAACCGAGGCGGCTTTGCCCTGCCGTTCCACCGGGCGGTCAAGAAGGTGCCGCACATCGACGCCGCGGGCAAGCCCGTCCAGCCGGACAAGCCGAACGCCGTCAAGCTGGAGACGTTCGTGTTCGACTCGCTGCCCCTGGCGGAGCGCACGCTGCTGCTGGCTACGCGCCGTGACGAGGAGTTCGCCCCAGCCAAGAACGCCTCGGGCGCCGATTCCGTCGCAACCGCCCGGGCGGCCATGATCGCCCGCGCCGCCCGCTGGCTGGAGGCCGCCGGGGTAGCCATCCCGCGTCAGGCCGACGGCACGCCGGACGCGACGATCGAGATTTCGCCGCTGCTGGCGGACTCCGCGGAGCAGTTGGGCGGCGCGATCCTGGCGTCGGACGTGCGGGTGCCGCCGGGCGGCCTGCTCTACCTGGGCGCGGCGACCGAGCTTTAGCGCCCTGTCGCGGATGAAATGGATGGAGTGGGTGCCGTGGTCACGCCGGCCGTTTTGGCGTGGCCACGCATACGGCCGCGTGGCCACGGCATCCATCACATCACCTGCGACAGAAATACGGGCTAACTCCCGTTCAACCAAATCAGCCTGCTTTGCCGATGGAGTAGTGGCAGAATCGCCGCCTGAAGAAAGGCTTAAAGAGCCCGCCGAATTCGGGCATTTCGACCGACGTCCCGGTCGGACGGCGTAGACTTTTTTTGTCAGGCTGCGAACTGCCCCGTATAATACGAAACAACTATGGGGCCTGTCCGCGGACCCCGAACGTCCCGGCCGGCCGATGTCACACTCGAACTTCACAGGCGGCTTTCGCACCATGAGACGCAGTATTGTTTCACTGTTGCTTCCACTCGGTTGCCTCGCGGCCATGACCATGCTCGCCGGCTGCCCCATCCCGCAGTCGCCGGGCAAGGGCAAGACCCAGTACCGCCAGTGCCGCACGACCAACCGGAATTACTGGCTCTACAAGCCGGCCAACTACAACAACGAACGCCGCTACCCGCTGGTCGTCACGCTGCACGGCATGAAGCCGTACGACGTGTCCCGCCACCACGTCGAGATGTGGGGCAGCCTGGCGGACCGCCACGGGTTCATCATCCTGGCCCCGGAACTGAGCACGTCCGACAGCTTCGGGCAGTTCCCGCTGCGGCACATGGGCGCCGCCGAGAACCACGACGTCCAGCACGTGCTCGCCTGCATGGACGAGGTGATGGCCGACTGCGAGGTCGACCGCAACGCGGTGATGATGAGCAGTTGGTCGATGGGCGGCTACCTGGCCCACTTCATCATGACGGAGTACGGCCACCGGTTCACGTGCTTCGCGCCGCTGCAATCGAACTTCTCCACCGACGTGCTCAACCCGTCGAAGGCCCGGCAGTGGTCCACCCGGATACCGATGTTCGTCTTCTACGGCACCGCCGACTTCCCCGCGGTCACCAATGAATCCAAGGACGCCATCGAGTGGTACCGCCGCCTCGGCTACACCGTCTCGACCAAGAAGGAAGCCATCGGCCATCAGCGTCACCCGGAACTGGCCGCCGAGTTCTTCGAGAACGTGCTGTCCAGGCGCCAGCGGAACGTGGACATCGTCGTCACTCCGCCGGGCACCGAGCCCGCGCCGCTCGCCGTCAACCTCTGGCCGGCACTGTCCAGCAAGATCGGCGACGTGAAGACCTACATCTGGGATTTTGGCCGGCTGAGCGAAATCCCCAGCTATCAGAAGAGCCCCAACGTCCTGATCCGCCAGCCGGGCGAGTACCCGATCAAACTGACAGTCGTCGACAAGGCGGGGGTCCGCTACACCGCGGCCACCACGCTGCGCGTCCCGGCCGTCAAGAGCGCCCAGGGCACCAGCCTCGCCCCGCACACGCCGTAGCGGGCGTGGCAAAACTCGGTGGCAGCAATACTTCTTCGCTGTTTGTGGAGTGCGGTAGCGCAGCTACCGCTTTGGAGGGCAGACGCGACCTTGCCCAACCCAAAGCGGTAGCTGCGCTACCGCACTCCACGAAAAGACAGATTGGCAAGCATGCCTCCACCCCTTGTCACACCCCGCCGTAGTTGCGGGATCAGGCAGATTCTTGCATCCGTCCCCGTCTTCCCCTAGACTCCTCTGGCCGCACGTCGGGGCCGAGGAGGACGAACCGGGCTCATGGATATCCTGCCGTTCCTGCTGGGCATGATCGTCTTGATGGCTCTGTCCGCGTTCTTCAGCGGATCGGAGACCGCTCTGTTCTCGCTCACCGCCGCACAGGCCCACCAGTTCGCCGCCGCGAAGAACCGCATCGGCCACGTCATCAGCCGGCTGCTCGCCGATTCCGAGTCCCTGCTCATCACGCTGCTGATCGGCAACATGGTCGTGAATGTCATCTACTTTACGCTCGCAGCCGTCGTGACCCTCAAGTTGCAGACGGCTCGCCACCTGCCCGTCTGGGCCGTCAGCGCCTGGGCCATCGGAGCCCTGATCGCCCTGGTCATCTGCGGCGAAATCTCGCCCAAGGTGCTCGCCTTCTCATCTAACACCCGCATCGCCAAACTCGCCGCCGTCCCGCTGTTCCTGATGCACCAGGCGGTCCGCCCAATCCGCCGGCTGCTCCAAGGCGCCATCGTCCGGCCGCTCACCCGGCTGGCGCATCCGGCTGGGCATTCCGGCACGGTGTCCGTCGACGAGCTGCGCGACTTGCTCGAGGTGTCCGAGCGCCGCGGCATCCTGCACGCCGACGAGACGATGATGCTCCACGAAATCGTCGGCCTCGGCCAGGTGAAGGTCCGCGACGTCATGGTGCCTCGCGTGCAACTGATCGCCTTCGACATCGCCCAGCCGACATCCGCGCTGCGCGACCTGTTCCGCTCCAGCGGGCGCGGTAAGCTGCCCGTCTACCGCGGCGACATCGACCATATCGTCGGCTGGGTGTTCGCCCGGCGCGTGTTCCTGGAGCCCCATCGCCCGATCGCCGAACTGCTCACGCCGGTGCTCTACACGGCGGAGCTGGCCACGGTCGAACAGTTGCTCCATGAGTTCCGCCGGAACCGCTCGAACATCGCCATCGTGGCCGACGAATACGGCGGCACCGCCGGGCTGGTCACCCTGCACGACGTGCTGTCCGAGATCGTCGGCGAAATCCAGGAGACGCCCCTGCCCTCGGAGCGCCCGCTGGTCCAGCAGGTCGGCCCGACCGAATACTCCATCGCCGGCCAACTGCCCATCCACGACTGGGCCGAGGCCTTCGGCCACGAACTGGACGACCCCCGGCTGATCACCGTGGCCGGGCTGGTGGTCAAGCAGCTCGGCCGGCTGCCGAAGGTCGGCGACCACATCCACTACCGCAACG